>QNXT01000080.1 GCA_003973505.1 Bacteroidota bacterium | reverse complement strand
AGCATTAATGCTGAATTATACGAATAGTAATAATGATTAGGGGCGTCAGAAAATGCTCGGGCTCCCGATTTTAATTCTGCTCCTTCAGGACTTTCTTTTTTGGTTGATGCACCCACTAATATTGATAAGTTTGGATAGAGATTCAGTAGGTTATTCAAACTATCAATCGTTCCGTAACGACTAAAAGCATCTTCCCACATGCTACCACGAATTGCTGATTCGGGGCCAACCAATAGTTGTGTCTCATCTGTCAATTCGGTTTTTGCTAAATGAACAAGTCTGTGAATAATGGAGTCTTTTGAGAGTGTAAATTGTTCATTATAAGGGTCTAAATTGGGCTGCAGAATAACTACATTAATTTTGTCCCCCTCAGGAGATACCTGCTTATTGTATAAAGAATAGGAAAATGTAATTGGAATGACGATTAGAATCACTCCTATAATGGCACTTCGAATATTTTTAAAGTTGATTGTTCTATTTTCCAAAAGGAGGATTGTTGAGAAGAAAAAGAGTACATTGGCTGTAATGATCCATGCAGTTCCTCCAAAAACTCCCGTATATTCATACCACTGAATCCATTTATAGGATGCTGCAAACACATTTCCAAATACCAACCACGACCAACTTAAGTCCCAATGCATATGCAAATATTCGTAGGAAATCCAGAAAAATATAAGTGATAAATAGCCCAGTCGGTTTTTGAATACCCTATTTTTTATAATATGAAACAAACCAAAAGTAAGTGCCATAAAAAGGCTGTTAAGTATAAAGGCGAGGAGTGCTCCAACGGTGGTTGATACAATTACCCACCAGGTAGTAAGTAAGTTAAACGAAAGAAAGGTGATGTAGGAATAGGCTACAATGGTTCCTTTGGCAAATTGCTCTTTATGATTGCTAATATAATAATCGACTAATAATAAAGGGACTAATGCTACAAAAGCTACTAGTGAAAAACCTCGTGAAGGCCAAGCTGCTGAAAGTAAAATGCCGCTCAAAAGAGAGAGCAAAATAAGATGCTTTTTCTGAAAATGTATTTGCATAATATTTTTGTCGATTATGAATTTCAAAACTACATAAAAAACCAAGCATGGTGAATACTTATTGTGAATTGATGTTTCCAAACTTTTCAACTACCTTTGTGTTTTAAACTGATAAATTATGAAGAGAGCTGTTTTTCCTGGAAGTTTCGATCCCATAACCATTGGCCACGAAGATATTATACGCAGAGCCTTACCGCTATTTGATGAAATTATAATCGCTGTGGGTTATAATTCTACCAAAAGTGGAATGTTTGATGTTGAGGAAAGACTTCAGCTTATTCGCGAGGTGTTTTCGGGTGAGGCAAAGATTAAAGTGGACTCTTATCAAGGACTTACCATTGACTACTGCCGTAGGGTAGATGCCAAATATTTGTTGCGAGGTTTACGTACTGCTGCCGATTTTGAATTTGAACGCGGTATCGGTCAGGTAAATAAAATGATGGCTGGCGAAGTGGAAACCCTGTTTATGTTAACTGCTCCCGAATATACTCCGATTAGTTCGTCCATAGTACGCGATATTATTCGACATAAGGGAAAAGTGGAAGGCTTGGTTCCTCATAGCATATTGTCTAAAATAAGTTCTTAAAATCTGCGTTTTTGCTTTAGCAAATTTATCATTATGTATCGAAAATTAGTATTAAGTATTGTATTTACCTTCTTTATAATTAGTGGCTTTTCTCAAACAGAAGTAAAGGTTCATTTCCTTGGAGCAGAGGGTAAAACGGCACATATTTGGGCCTATACCGATTATGTTTCTTATCTTCGAAAAGAGTTGTCAACGCATAAGATTGACTCGAAAGGCAGCTTTTCTTTCAAATTGTATATTCATAATCCAAAACCCATTTTTATTCAAGTAGGTTTTATTAGAGTTCAATTGTTTTTAGAGCCTAAACGTGATTATTCTATTCGTATTGAGCCTGTTGATTTCTCTGATGAAAGTATTTATCCATCTGATCAGATTGTTTATTTAGCACCGAAATATAAAATTTTGAAACCTGTTGAACATGAATTGAATGATGGTATTGCACAGAGTGAAGCACTGTTTTCGGCTTTTATTGATTCCAATTATTTGAGCCTGATAAGAGGCTATAATACCAAATTGTTGGTCGATTCATTCGCACGGAAAATGGATGTTTTCTTAAACAATTTTGGTAACGATTATTTGAAAGATTATACAAGTATGCAAATGGCTCAACTGCGTTTGTTGAGTCACGAATACACCAACCAGACAATTATTGATAAGTATTTTTCCGGAAAAAATCTTAACCTTAACGATCCTTCTTTAATGCGCTTTTTCAATAGCTATTGGTCGCATTATATAACCAATAAAGCCAAGGGTTTTTCATCACGAACCTTGGATTCAACAATAAATATTGCGAAAAGTTATATGGAGCTTTCTGCCTTATTAGCTCGTGATCCTCTTTTGAAAGATAGTACTTTGCGTGAGTTGGTGATTTTGAGGAATATCATTCAAATGTATCCCAATCGTCGATTTAGTAAATCGGCCTTAATTGATATTTTATATGATATTAGTCGGTCAAATTTGCGTCCCGAACATCGTATGATTGCTGTAAATGTACGAAAACGATTACAGCGATTTAGTGTTGGTGGTGAACTGCCAAATGCAAAGTTTACGGATATTCAGGGTCACGATTTTCAATTGAAAGATTTTAAGGGAAAGTATGTTTATATCAATGTTTGGGATTTGGACTGCCCATCCTGTTTGGCTGAAATGAATTATACTAAGGAGCTTTTCGAAGATTTTGATGATATTATTCAGTTTGTGAGTATCTCTGTTGACCGTGACACTGCTGAGATGGCGGCTTATGTTAAAGATAAAGATTATCAATGGACGATTGCTCCGCTGGGTGAGAATTTCCAATTCTTAAACGATTATAATATTGGAGTCTTACCTCGCTATATTTTGATAAATAAGGAGGGAAAGCTTGAAATGCTTGATGCTCCCACTCCTTCAAATCATTTTGCAGAAAGATTCCTAAAAATGTTAAATGATAAAAAAGGAAATCTTAAGGTGAAGGATAATTATTGATGCTAAGAAAAATATCCTCACCGGTTCTGTCAGGAATTGCCATAGTATATGTGGTGTTTTTTCTAAATACTACATCTGTACAAGCGCATCCTCATGTATTTATTGATGCCAAAATAAAAGTGTATTTCGATGCCAAGGGACTTAAAGGTTTTAAAATAAGTTGGCAATTTGATCAGATGTTTAGTGAGATTATGCTCGATGAGTTTGATGAGGATGTGGATGATGAATTCAGTGCTGCAGAGCAAAAAATGATTTATCAAAAGGCTTTTAGTAATTTGAAAAAGTTTGGCTATTTCACAAAAATATTAATTGATAATAAACCATTTGAGATTAAATATATCGCAAATTTTGAAGCTCGTATGGATGATGATATTATGTCGTATTCTTTTTTTATTCCATGCAGCATACCTATTAATGATGCCGAAACAGAGATAAAGGTTTTTACCTACGACGAGAGTTATTATATGGATGTCAGCCTGACCGAAGAGTCGATTTCTTTTGTAAATACCAATGCGTATGAAATTAATTATGAGGTGTATGAGGATGATACGCGAGCCTATTATTTTAATCAAATATACCCATTTGCACTTCGATTATCTGTTAAAAGGAAATAATAATGTATAAGTTTATCTTAATCGTTTTTAGTCTTTTTGTTGTGGTTCTAGGGGCACAAGGTCAGTCCAACCCTATGTTTTCAACAGAGGAAGTGAATCAGGATACCATGATTAGCATTTCGCTTGACGAGGATGTGAATGAGGCAGATAGTGCGACTCAAAATGTAAAAAGTGTTGATACCAAGCAAAGTAATGGTGTTTTGAGTCGGTTTATGCACATCAATAGTGATTTTCAGAAGATGCTCCGTTCGCATATTGCTGAGCAAAGTCGTGAAATGAAAAAGGGAAATCAGCTGAAGTCTGTTTTATGGATTTTACTCATTGCTTTTCTTTATGGTATAGCTCATTCGTTGGGGCCAGGGCATAATAAGGTAGTGGTTTTCTCTTATTTTCTTACCGAGAAACCTCGAATTCGTGATGGCTTATTGCTGGGTAATCTTACAGCTTTCATTCATGCTCTTTCAGGTTTGACCTTGGCTCTTATGGTTTTTTATTTAGTGAAAGAAACGCTGAGTTCCAATTTCAATGCTGCACAAGCCAGTCATATAAGTATGCTATTTAGTTTTGCAATGATTTTTGTAATCGGCGCTTTTCTTTTGTGGGAGAATCTTAAATCGCTGAAGCAAACTAAGGATGTAAATCAGATAAATAATACTCCTAAGAGAAGCATTTTTGCAATGGCTTTTGCTGTGGGAATTGTGCCCTGTCCCGGAACCATGATTTTGGTTACTTTCTTACTAACTTTAGGTTTGACAAAGCTCTCAATTATTGCCGCTTTGTTTATGGCTTTGGGAATGGGCTTTACAATTAGTTTAATAGCTATTGCTACCGTTTTTGCAAAGAGTAAAATCATGCAGTTTTTTACCAATGATGATCGAAAAATATTAAAATTTCAAATGAGCCTTTCCTTGATGGGTGCCATTTTAATTATGGCTTTTGGTTTGCTTTTTTTTATTGGAGCTTGGTAAGCATGAGTGCGAAGTATAGGTAAACCTATGAACTTAAAAGGGAGATACAAACTATTCTTTTTTATTAACCAATATTAAATGTCCTCCTCGCTTTGCAAACTCCTTGCTGAGCCTTTTTAGTTTTTGTTGTTCACTATAATTCATTACAAAAGGATTGTTTGAAAGATAAATTAGTCGTGTTTTGGGTAATTCTAACAATTGGAAAGGGAAGTGGTTGAGTTGATTATTTTGAAAATCCACTTCAGCCAAGTTTTTTAGATTACTCAAATCAGTAAGTGTGTCAATATCATTAAACCCCATATCCAGAATCTCTAATGAATCAAGTTGACCGAGCCACTGCGGAGTGTTTTCAATATTATTATGATGTAGGTACAAATACTTTAATCGTTTTATATTCTGAATGTCGGGAGGCAAAATGCTAATTTGATTGAATGACAGATATAGGTATTCAAGGTTTTCGAGCTGCTGAATCCCATTTGGAATAGTTCGAATAGAATTAAAATAGAAATCAAGATGTTTGAGTTTTGGGAGCTTATAACAAATTGTGGGAATATTATGGAAAGCATCGCTATACAAAATAAGTGTATTTAAGTTTTTTAGTTTGTAAAAATTGTCAGGCAAACTATGGAGATGAGTGTAAGCTATGGTGAGTCTTTCCAATTTGTGTAGCTTACTAAAACTATTTGGCAAGCTATCTACTTTGAGGTGAGCTAATGTTAAGGTTTTTAGCTGTCGCATTCTGCGATTATTTCTATTATTTATTTCAAATATTCCACCGTTTATAATAAGCTCTGTAATGTTTTTCTTATATTTTAACCACCAAGGTAGTAGGCTGATTTGCGTTTTTGAAATGTCAATCATTTCTAGTTTTTTATTAAAAACAAAACTGAAAGGAATTCTTTTAAGTGGGTTTGCCGCCAAATAAGCATTTTTTAGATTTGGAGCTTTACCAATATGTAGTGTTTCAATATTATTTTCACGAATGTCAAGTACTTCGAGGTGTTTAATATTCTTTGAAGAAAGTCTTATGTCTCGAAGATTGTTGCCAGATGCTTGAATATAAGTAATATTCGTAAAACGACTGATATCTGGAAAAACATCAAATCCCATATTACTTATATCCAACTTGAAAGCACTATCAGATGGATAAGTGTCGAGGTTTTTTAGAAACTTTGATCGGGCAATTTTGAGAGCTTTCAGTTGTGCTTTTTGCTCAATGAGATTTACTTGCCTTAGCGAGTCAAGAAGGTGTTTTTGATATACTGAATCTATTTGGGCATTAATAGGTATAGTAAAAACCAAGGAAATAATTAGGAGAAATAAACTATTAAACTGTGCTTTCATAAAATGGATTTTAGAAAGCTAATATAACAAAAAATAAACTATAAGCTAATATAACTCTTTCCATTGAAGACTTTTAACAAGATGTTGCAAGTCTTTTTCAATGCCCTCAATCACGGGTTCAAGTGAATCGTTTCGGGGAGCCATATTGAAATATAAGGAAGCCCGTAGAAAATGTTCAACACTATCTGTTACATAAAAATTTAGGGGCGAAGCCACATCATTTCCTTTTATATAGTATGCAAGGCCATATACTTTATGTTCGGGCTCCATGATAAGTGCTTGTTTTATGTCGTTGGCTTTTGTTATATGCTTAAAAGCCATGGTGTGAGCATCCGAAAGAAATTGATTGATATTGTTTTCAACATGGTTATAGCTTATATAAACCGTAGCTTTAAATTTGGGGTAATATATATTTATCCAATAGGGATGATCTGCCCTGTTTAACTTTTGAATTTTTGCATAATCAGCATATTCAAAGGTGTATGGAAAGTTGTCGTCGAATGTTACAAAATCGTGCTGTGGAATGTCAATTCTAAAAAGAGCTCGGGGCTTGGGAGTTACATCGTCGCCGCAAGCTGAGAGAATCAATATACTGAATAAGAGTATTCCTATTATTCCTGGTTTTAGAATGTACTTTTTATTCCGCATCTTGCTCTTCTTTAGGGGGCGTTTTCACTTGCACACGACTAATCCGTCGTGCATCCATGCTCAGCACTTTGAAAATAATATTTTCGAATTCGATTTCTTCTCCTTCCTCAGGGAAATCACCTTTTATTTCAAGAATAAGACCTGCAATGGAATCGGATTCTCCCTTTACTTCATCAAAAATATCGCTGTTAATATTAATTACTTTACATAAATCGAGTAAGGTGGTCTTTGCCTCAAATACCCAGGTGTTATCATCAACTTGATTATACACAAAGTCTTCATTCTGTATGTCAAACTCATCATTAATATCACCCACAATTTCTTCTAAAATATCTTCCAATGTTACAAGTCCCGATGTTCCTCCATACTCATCTACCACTATGGCCATGTGAATGCGTTTTTGACGAAATTCCTGTAGCAAATCGTTGATTTTTTTATTCTCAGGAACGAAAAAAGCTTTGCGGATTTTTTTAGTCCAAGGAAATTCTTTTTTATCAATAAACGAAAGTAAATCTTTGATATACAGTATTCCTTTTATTTCATCAAGTGTTTCTTCGTATATCGGAATTCGAGAATATCCCCACTCTCGAACAGAGTTTAAGACCTCGTCGAATGATGAGTTGATTTCAATGGCTGAGATATCTACTCGGGCTTTCATTATTTCTTTCACATCCGTTTCGCCATAAGTGGCAATCCCTTTCAAAATCATGGTTTCATCAACATGATTACCTTCTTTATTGGAAGCTGTAAGATCCACCACTTCCGATAAGTCGGTCATACTAAGGGCATTCTTTTTCTTACTAATTCGCTTGTCAATAATATTGGTAGAATACACAAGGGCGTGAACTAAAGGTTTGAAAAGTTTTTGAGTGAAACTTAAAGGCCCAGCCATCAATCGAACAAACATTAGCCCATTGTTCTTTGCGTATATTTTGGGGATAATCTCACCAAATAATAAGAGTATCGATGTGATACCAATCACCTGAATGATAAATCCAATAAGTTCATAACCTTCAAAATTGAAGAGTACCTGAGTAAGATGTGTTGATATGAGAACAATACTTACATTGATAAAATTATTGGAGATAAGTATGCTGGCCAAAAGTTTTTTGGGATTCTCTAAAAGCCTTAGAATACCAACACTCTCATCAGCTTTATTCGATTTAATTTCTTCTATATCATTTGGTTCTAGAGAAAAGAATGCAATTTCAGAACCAGATATCAGGCCTGAAGTAATAATCAGAACAATAATGCTGATGATGCTGAAAAGAGCATCCAGGGTAAATGGTAATACGATACTGTTGAGTGTAAATAGATGGCTAATTAAATAAAGCCCAGGTTCTGATTCGTCCATTAATATTTTCAATTGTTTCGCGGCAAAATTATAAAAAATATATGATAAAGCAGTCATAATATTTTATTGCAAAAAGCGTTCTATTTTGGCTGTAAAATGGAGCGCGTAATAGTGACTTTTTTATATGAAATTGCACTGTTTTACAATGTTTAGTCAGAAAGTTTTAAGTTTGAGTTTTGCGATTCGAATAATTATCGGGAGAATAATAATTAGAACTGTTTTATAAATGCTTGTTTTCAGTTCAAGCTTTATAGTTTGCCCCGAATAATCGTGGTAGAAATTGACGCTTTCTGGCAAGCACTATTTAACTATCTTTGCCACACATGAAAAAGACATTAAAATACGGTATAACATTGGCCTTGGTATCATTGCTTATTTTCTCTAGTTGGTCGTGTAATAAGGAAACCCAGCATGAGAGTATTCCCAATGTGGCAGTGAATTTATACCTTGATATAAGCTCGACTTTGTATGTTGAGTTGTCAACCATTGGCGGCTATGAGTATGTGACGGGCGGGTATAAAGGCATTGTGATTTATCGCGTTTCTGTTGACGATTTTGTTGCTTATGATCGAGCTTGTCCTTTCGACCCCAAGTTGTCCTGTTCTCGTATTCAAATGGATCCTTCGGGTATTAGTTTAACTGATTCCTGTTGTGGTTCTAATTTTAGTGTTCTTGATGGTTCCATTATTAAGGGTCCCGCAACGATTCCCTTAAAAAGGTATCATACACAATTCGATGGGCAAATTTTAAGAGTGTGGAATTAGAGTGTGGGAAATTTGGGCTTGAATAAAACTAGTACAACGAAGCCTATTCACTAACAAGATTCTTATAATCCTCAAAGCGTTCCATAATAATTTGAACATAATGATGGGGTTCGTGTCCACGGCAATACCCATGTTTAACCACAGGGTCTCTATAGTATTTAGGATTCGCTTTTAAAATCATGAATGTATCGGTATTTGATGTCCAAATTTCTTTATCCTTTCCATATTTCTGAGCCAACTTCCGTGCATCAAATACATGGCCTAAACCCACATTATAGGAGGCGAGCATAAACTTTATTTTCTCTTCCTCTGCCATAGTCCCATCATCAAACTGTTTTTCTATCCATTTCAAAAAAGCAACTCCTGCTTTTATATTTTCTTCTGGATTGAAAGGTCTTGTAAGGTGGAATCTTTTTGCAGTATTGGGCATCAATTGCATCAAACCTTGAGCTCCCGCCCAAGAAACAGTCCTTGGATTGAATCGTGATTCCTGATAAATCATGCTCGCCAAGAGTCGCCAATCCCAACCCAAGTCCTTAGCATATTTTTTTATAATATTATCGAAAGGAGATAAATGGCCACCACGAACGGGTAAATTCTTTTTATCTCTGTAAAATCGTGAATGTTGTGTTTGGAAATAGCGCTTATTGAGAATTGCGTAATTGGTACTTCTTGTATATTTTTCTAACCAATTATTAATATAATTCTTTAGGTCGTTGGCTGAAGGAGGGACTGCCCAGCAAAGCTTTTGTTCCACAGTAAGCCCAATACTATAGTCAAGATTACCCGTAAAGGTTTGATTTGCCATTGCAATACGTTCATCACTTACCGTATAGTCAATAGTTCCTGCCGAAACCATCAATATGAGCTCTTCTTGAGTATGCGTACTATCTTCAATGATGTTAAATTTACTTCCTGTAATATCTTCAATATGTTCCAACTCACTTTTGAAAATCGTCCCCTTTTGAACATATACATCGCATCCATCCATATCGATAGCGCGTTTTAGATATTTGGTTTTCTTTGCCTTTTTTCCATAAGCTTTTTTACGTTGGACAATCACTTGTCTATTGTATCCTATGGGTAAGGTAAAATTAATGTGTTTGCTTCGTTCATTTGTATAGGTTAGGTCGATGGCTAAAACATCCGCTTTCCCAGAGTTAATCATCTCTAAAGCCTTTTTTAAATCATCTTCCACAATAATTGATAAATCAACATCGAGTTTTTTACAGAGAATATCGAGCATATCGTGGTGCATTCCCATAGGAAGCCCTTTATAAATAAAATAACCTGTAGTGTTGTTATGTGTTATGGCAATGAGCTTGCCTCTTTGTTTTATGCTGTCAATCATCGCTCCCTCCATCTTAACGGCTTTTTCTACCTCAATGGAATTTGTGATGATATCATTACTTTGAGTACGATTTCTTTTGGCATCACGAAATACAAAAAAAATGATGACAATTAGACCAATACCAAGAACAATACTAACTTTTGGGTATGATTTTATGAAGGATAGCATAAGAAAAAATTAGTTTAGGCTAAGATAGGTCATTTATTTATAAAATAAGCTGTCTTTAAAAATGGGATATTAACAGATTATTAAAAATGTTAAGCTAGCATCAGCTTAATAAATCGTTAACCAAAATGGGAAGCCCGGTTCCTGCTTTAGCATTTATACATTTTAATCTCGGATAACTAAATGCTTCTGCATTTGGGTCAATGTAATATAAGTCAGCCTTTTCGGGAGCATAACTAATTAAACTTGCTGCTGGATAAACTTGCATGGAAGTGCCTACAATAATGATGATATCAGCCTGTTGCACTAAAGGGATTGCTTTTTCAATCATCGGAACGGCTTCACCAAACCAAACAATATGAGGGCGTAATTGATGGCCATCTTCTGCTAAATCGCCTAGTTTAAGTTCCCAATGAGTCATGGTAGATATTAAATTTTC
>QNXT01000296.1 GCA_003973505.1 Bacteroidota bacterium | reverse complement strand
TGCTGATGGTAGGTAACATCAATAAACGAGGGCTTAAACTCTAATAAACGTTCAATATTTTGGTTTATGTGCTCAATGTTTTCCCCTTTCAAAGGAGGCAAAATCTCAAATGAGAAAAGGGTTTTATCTGCTTGTTTTATATGGTCTGTTATTTTCATGGTTTTAAAAGTTGGAAGACAGAAGTCGGAAGCCCGAAGTCCGAGGACGGAAGCCCGAAGCCCGAAGCTCTTTGTCTATTATTCAATATTTTCTAATTATCTAAGTTTATTCTTAAATGCAACCATCATATTCATAAGGTTATATGCATAATCATAGTGTTTCTCAAATTCTTCTTGAACTATATAATTGCGTCTTTTTGCTTTATGAAGGCAAGTTACGACTTCGGCAAGGGAACGAATAGAATAACCCATAAACCTCTTTTGCTCTGGAACAGATTGGCCAATTGACCCTTCTGAAATATTCAATGCAATAGAATCAACCGCTCTACATATTTGTGAAGTAAGATTAAACTTTTCATAATCAGGAAATTTCAAAGCCATTGCATTAATATCCTCACCATAGTCCATTGCCTTTTGCCAAATAATCAAATTCTCAAACTTAAACTTACTCATAATCTTGTTTAAAATAGGTTTCTAATATTTCTATTAATTTCAAATTCAAATCTCTAAGTCTCGCAACTACGTTCTTCTGTCTTCTGTCTTCCGTCTTCGGTCTCCTGTCTTCGGTCTCCTGTCTTCCAAGTTCTATCTTCGGCCTCCCGACTTCCATCTCATCCCTACAAATAATTCAAATTCACATTCAACAAGCGTTCAACTTTTTCTTTGCTCAATCCTTTTCTTTCTGCATAATTTATCACTTGGTCTTTACCGATTTTACCTACTGCAAAATACTTAATTTCAGGATGGGCAAAATAGTATCCGCTAACCGCTGCTGTTGGATACATGGCATAACTTTCAGTTAAGTTTACACCAATGCTTTCTTCGCAATTTAATATGTCAAATATCTTGCGTTTTTCCGAATGTTCGGGACAAGCAGGGTAGCCAGGAGCAGGGCGAATACCTCTATACTTTTCCTTTAATAGACTGTTGATATCGAACTCTTCATCAGGACTATATCCCCAATACTCTTTTCGTATGCGATAGTGTAATAACTCCGCAAAGGCTTCGGCTAATCGGTCGGCCAATATCTTTAACATTATCGCTGAATAATCATCATCTGCTGCTTCAAATCTGGCGATATGCTCCTCAATTCCTAAACCCGTAGTTGCAGCAAATATGCCTAAATAATCGCTTGTATTATCCTCTTTTGGAGCTACAAAATCAGCCAAAGAATAATTTGGTTTTCCTTTTTTATCTTCTTGATTTCTTAGAAACTCAAAAACGATTCTCTTTTGATTATCAATTTGTAATTCAACACTTTCATCCGAAATACGATTTGCCGCAAACAATCCGAAAGTTGCATTGGCTTTAAGCATCTTTTTATTTACAATATCATCGAGCATTTTTTGTGCATCATCATAAACCTTACGGGCTTCTTCACCTTTTTCGCTATCATCAAATATCTTAGGGTAACTGCCTTTCAAACGCCATGCATGGAAAAAGAAATTCCAATCGATAAACGGAATAATTTCTGAAATAGGAACGTCTGTTAAAGTCGTTATACCAAGCTTTTTAGGTTTAATTATCTCAGCATTTTTTGTGTTAAATTGAAAGCCATTTTTCCGAGCTTGCTCCAATGTCAAATAGCTTTTCTTTTGCTGACGAGCTTCATGTTTTTCTGCTATTTCAAGATATTTATCCTTAATATCCTTTGAGAATTGTTCGTTGTTTTTCTGCGAAAGTAATTGCGCTGCAATTCCCACACTGGTAGAGGCATCTTTTACATGCACAACGGTAGATTCTGTTTCAGGAGCTATTTTCACAGCTGTATGAATCTCCGAAGTGGTAGCACCGCCAATCATCACTGGAATAGTAAGTTTTAAGCGATTCATCTCTCTCCCAAAATGCACCATTTCTTCCAAGGAAGGGGTAATTAAGCCACTTAATCCAATCAAGTCCACATTTTCTTTGATGGCCATGTCTAGTATTTTATCTGTGGGAACCATTACACCCATATCAATGATTTCGAAGTTATTACAAGCCATCACTACCGATACAATATTTTTTCCAATATCATGCACATCACCCTTTACAGTGGCTAGAAGTACCTTGCCAGCCGATGAACGTTCGCCTTGGTTTTCTTCTTCAATATAGGGTAGGAGTATGGCTACGGCTTTCTTCATCACACGGGCACTTTTTACCACTTGTGGTAGAAACATTTTACCATTACCAAATAATTGTCCTACTTTATTCATTCCATCCATTAATGGTCCTTCAATTATCTCCAATGAAAAAGCATAAGCCTTTCGTGCTTCGGCAATATCTTCATCAATAAATTGGGTAATTCCTTTTACCAAAGAATACGACAAACGCTCTGAAATTGTACCTTTACGCCATTCTTGTTCGTGTTTTTGCTCTTGAACATCACCACTATGCTTGGCTGCATAATCCAGCAATCGGTCGGTGGCATCGGCTCTACGATTGAAAATCAAATCCTCAACCAATACCAGAAGATCCTTTGGAATATCATCGTAAATCTGCAACATGGCTGGATTTACAATGCCCATATCCATTCCTGCTTGTACGGCATGAAATAAAAAGGCAGAATGCATGGCCTCACGAACCATATTATTGCCACGAAATGAGAAACTTAAGTTACTTACTCCGCCACTTACTTTGGCATAGGGCAAATGCTCCTTTATCCATTTTGTAGTATTAATAAAATCAATAGCGTAATTATTATGCTCTTCTATTCCCGTTCCAATACTTAGAATATTGGGGTCAAATATTATATCTTGGGGCGGAAAATGAGCTTGCTCTGTTAGGATTTTATATGCTCGTTCACAAATCTCTATCCTGCGTTCGTAAGTGTTTGCCTGACCTTCTTCGTCAAAAGCCATCACCACGGTGGCAGCACCATAAGCATGAATCTTTTTAGCGCGTTCGATAAAGGCTTCTTCGCCTTCTTTCAAACTTATCGAATTCACAATGGCTTTACCTTGTAGGCATTTCAAACCCGTTTCGATTACTTCCCATTTAGAACTGTCAATCATTACCGGAAGTTTGGCAATATCGGGCTCAGCTACCAAAAGGTTAAGGAATATATGCATTTCTTTTTCGGCATCGAGCATGGCATCATCCATACAAACATCAATCACTTGCGCACCACCTTCTACTTGATTATGTGCTACATCCAAAGCTTCTTCGTACTTCTTTTCACGAATCAATCGGGCAAATTTACGTGAGCCGCTTACATTGGTTCGCTCCCCAATATTGATAAAATTGGTAGTAGAATCGATACGTAGTGCTTCCAAACCACTCAGTTTGGTATTGGGTTTTATTTGAGGGCGTTTGCGTGCATTTGCCTTTTCAGCATATTGCACAAACTCTTTAATATGTTCCGGAGTGGTTCCGCAACAGCCACCCACGATATTGGTAAATTCATGTTCCAAAAAATCGTGAATATGCAAGCCCATTTCGTGCGGACTTTGGTCGTATTCGCCAAACTGATTGGGCAAGCCTGCATTGGGATAGGCACTTACAAAGAAGTTGGACTTCTGTGCCAATTCCTCCAAATGAGGACGCATTTCCTCGGCACCAAGAGCGCAGTTTAATCCAATGCTCAATAAATCAATGTGAGAAACGGAGTTTAAGAATGCTTCCAAAGTTTGCCCTGAAAGAGTTCGACCACTGGCATCGGTAATGGTGCCTGAAACCATTACAGGAATCTTAGCACCAATTTCCTCCATCAAACTATTGATTGCAAACAGCGCAGCCTTGGCATTTAGCGTGTCAAAAATGGTTTCCACCAAAAGGATGTCCACACCGCCTTCAATCAAAGCCTTGGCTTGTTGATAATAGTCCTCACGCAAATCGTCGAAACTAACTGCCAGAAACCCCGGGTCGGTAACGTCAGGGGAGAGGGAAGCCGTTTTATTGGTTGGCCCCATAGCACCTGCTACAAAACGCTGTTTTTCAGGGTTTTTATTGGTGTATTCATCCGCTGCTTTTCGCGCAATTTGAGCTGCCCGGAGATTCATTTCGTAAACATAATCCTCCATGCCATAATCGGCCATGGAAATCTTTGTGCCATTGAACGTATTGGTTTCAATAATATCGGCACCTACTTCCAAATATTCTTTGTGAATGGCTTCAATTATTTGTGGTTGCGTAAGGTTTAGCAGATCGTTATTGCCCTGCACGGGTTGATTCCAATCATTAAATCGCTCTCCACGATAGTCAGCTTCACTTAATTTATAGCGTTGAATCATGGTGCCCATAGCACCGTCTAACACTAAAACACGTTGTTCTAGGATATTTCTTAGTCCTTGCAGACCTTCTTTTCTTATGTAGTTTGTCATTGGTTATTATGTTAATTTATAATCTCTTAGCTATTTATGCTAAGATTAGGTATTGGCACCTTCTCCACTTAGTGGCCAGGTTGTCAGAGTTTCATAGAGCCTAATCTCTCCACTCTTCTGTATAAATCAAAATCCCAGTATAGGTAGGAATATTGAATTCTTATGCAAATATAGGGTAAAATTTGAAATGCATGGATACTGACGAAATATTCATGGGTTTATCCCATAAAAAAAGCCCTCAAAATGAGAGCTTCTTTTTTATAAAATCTTCAAAAATTACTTGAATTCTTTTTTTAGTTCTTCAACCCAGGCACTAACTCTATTATCAAGTAAGTCTTCCTGATGATCGAGGTCTAAAGCCAATCCTCTGAAATAGCCATCATGCAATGCTTCCGACTCTTTAAAATCATAGCTTCCATCATCTTTCCATTGTCCTACAAGTTCTACATTATGCTTGGCAATAAAACCATAAACACGCTCCATGCCATCTACAAAATTATGAGGGTAGTTGATTTGGTCACCTAAGCCAAATATAGCGGTTTTCTTTTTTCCAAAATCTACCTTTTTCTCCTCTAAATCATGGAACATTATATACCATTTATTATCATCAGTAGCGTCTTCCCAATGGTCGGCACCTACTGTTGAGCAACCAAAAATCAAGTTTTCGTATTGAGCAACTTTCTCAGTAGTTAACTGACCTAAATCAATCATGTCAATCTCATCATCATTGAATTTTGCTTTGATTGCCAAAGCAGCCTTTTCTACATTACCTCCTTTTGGCCAGTAAAATAATCCTATTTTTTTCATAATTATATTGCTTTTAATATTGATAAACAGTCGTTTAATATAAATTAGGCAATTCGTATTAAACAAAGCTCAAATTTAGAAAAAAAACAAATCCTAACCTAATAGCCCTGATGTTTATTTATAATCTTTTTTGATGGGCTTGGATTTTTTAGCAAACATATTTCTTAGTAGGGTATTTTATCAATACCTACATAGTATAAATCAAAGCCGCCTTTTCCTCCTTGTCGGTTTGAGGAAAATATCATAAAGTCATTATCAAAACCCTCTTCACGTCTTACAATTGGGCGGTATTCATCAGCTGCTGTATTTATTTTTGACCCAAAGTTTATAGGTTCTGACCAATGCCCGTCCTCAAATTTGCTATAGTATAAATCGAAACCTCCATATCCACCGGGGCGTTTACTCGTAAAAACCATGGTGTTTCCTAGTATAAATGGGCATTTATCTGCTGAATCTGATGAGAGCATATTTACTTTTACAATTTGCTTTTGCGTAGTATCACTGAATATTGTGGGCCAATCACGACTTGAAAAATCGATACTTGCATAATAAATATTAAATTCCCCCTCTCGATTGGAACAAAAGTATAAGCCACTATCATTTTTATTGAAACTAGGGTAGGCGTCATCAAATGAACTATTTAAGAATTTTACTTCTTTGGCCTCGGTATAATTCTCCTGATCTCTATTTTCAACAAAGCGGATATCTTGCTGGCCATTTACATCATTTGAATAAAGAAATAGGTATGAATAATATTGTCCCCAATTGCTATTTGTAGATTTTTTGATGCCCATATTTACCATAAAAGGTCCAAATTCATTGGCAGAAGTATTTATTTTCGACAAGGCGCTGTAAATGCTATTATTGTTGATTGCAACATCTAGATTTCCACTTGTTTCAAGTTTTATGCTCAAATCTTTTGTTTCCCAGTCATAGACAATTTGTATGAGTTTATATATAATGTCAAACTGTGAACCATTACTTTTTCTATTTGTTGAAAAACATAGAGGAAAGGTTTCACCTGATTGATTGAGAGTCGAATTATAATCATCATAAGCCGTATTGAGAAAGCTTAAATTTACAGGAGTTGTAGAAAAATGCCCTTTTTCATAATCCCATTTTTTCGATTTTTTACATGAGGAACTACTGAGAATTAGGATACTCGCCAAAGTTCCAAGGCTGATTATAAGTAATAGTTTCTTCATTTTGCAGTTTTGAGGAATGATTATTCACAAAACTACTCATTTTTTAGAAAAAAACTAAAATGGAGAAATAAACTCTTTAAAAATGGGAGCTTCTTTGTCTTTTTGTGAAAGGATGGGGTCTTGTTTAAGATTCCAATCAATCTTTAGACTATCATCATTCCATAGAATACTTCCTTCCGATTCTTTATTATAAACGTTGGTACATTTATAAGTGAAAACTGTGTCGTCGCGTAAGGTTAAAAAACCATGTGCAAACCCAGGTGGAATCCAATACATTAGTTTATTTTCCTCACTTAATTCTACGGTTTCCCATTGGCCATAGGTTTCAGAGTTGGTGCGTAAATCTACAGCAACATCCAAAACAGCACCTTTTACTACTCGTACGAGTTTTCCTTGTGCAAAAGGGGGCTTTTGGAAGTGTAATCCTCGAAGCACATTCTTTTGGGATTTGGACTCATTGTCTTGAACAAAATCCAAATCTAAACCCAATGTTTTGAATTTTTCTTTATTAAATGATTCGAAAAAATAGCCTCGTTCATCTTCAAAAACATCTGGTTTGATGATATATAAATCTTGTATTTTTGTTTTTATTATTTCCATAAATGTTTGCTTCGCCTTATTGTTCTGATATGGGCAAAGGTAAGAAAACCTTAACTCATTATTTTTAAAACATTGGCAAATTTTAGGCTAAAATATAATGTTTAACTCAATTCTCCTTCCGCGCACATTGCTTACACACCCTCCTTATCCAAGGAGGATGTCGTAACACATTGAATAACTTGTCTATAAAGATGAGTATGCAAGTTCCCCTTGACGAAGGGGAGTGTGTCTGCTAGTGTGTTGGCAAGGGGATTGATTTTTAATTAAACTAAAGAATGGTAGTCATAATTTACTGAATATGACAGCTTCTAAATACTTATCTATAATAGTGGAATTTTGTCCTTTGGCAAATTTAAGTCCGATCACTAATTTGAATTTGTTTGAGCTTTTGTTTCTAAATCCCAAAGTTTTATGGGGCCATCCAATTCCAAGGCAATCACACTTACATCTTGATCTTGAAGTTGTCTTGGGAAATTGATATAGAATAATCCCGGAGCTTTACTCCACGATAACTTGCCCACAATATGGAAGTTCAAATCCTTATTCTCACCAACTACATAGGCTCTTTTTACTTTATTCATTAAACCTTTGACCAAAACTTCTCCTGTTGGATGGTTGTCAAGATAGAGGAATAGCGTTGTGCTATCTGGTGATAAAGTGGAGTAGCCGTTGAAATAATCGGCATCAATTCCTGCACGCGTTCCATAAATAGCTTCGCTATGTTTTTTAGTCCAACGACCTAATCCTTTTAGTATTTCCACTTGTTCTTTTGGAATTGTACCATCTTCCTTTGGCCCGATATCTAATAAAAGATTTCCTCCTTTACTTAGGCAGTCCACGAAAATACGTATCACTTGGTTTACTGTTTTATAATTGGTGTCGGTGGGATAGTAGCCCCAGGAATCATTAGTGGTTAAGCAAAGTTCCCAATATTTACTTTTTGGACGATGAATCGGTACACCTTGTTCGGGAGTGGAATAATCACCATAGCCCTGAAGTCGTGAATTTATAATGGCCTTTGGGTTGTTTTCAAGTATCATTTTTCGAATTTCTTTGGCCTTCCATCGCTCGGCACTTTGCTCCCAATCACCATCAAACCAATAAAGGTCAGGCTTAAATTGTCCAATCTCTTTTATTTGACCAAGATTGTATTCAGTGAATTTTGCAAAGCGAATGCTATCATTTTCATATCGTTTTTTTACTCTGGTAAAGTTCGGGTAATCGGGGTACGACCAATCAATTAAAGAGTAATAAAGTCCAAGTTTAATTCCTTGTTTCCGAATTGCTTTGGCAAAGGGTGTTATTAAATCGCGTTTGGCAGGGGAGTTATGCACAATATTATTATTTCCATAGTGTGTATCCCAAAGAGCCACACCATCGTGATGTTTTGAAGTAATAACCGTGTATTTTGCACCGCTTTCTTTTATAAGCACAGCCCATTCATCAGGATTCCAGTTTTTAGCCGTAAATCCTTTAATTTGTTTCATATAGTCCTTATGCGAAATATGACCATTATAAAAGGCCCAAGACTCACTTGTTCCCTGTACACTGTAAATTCCCCAATGGATAAAAATACCTAATTTGGCATCTTCGAACCATTGCATACGCTGTTCTTTTGGTAGTTCTTGCGCTTTTGAAATAACGCTAATTCCTATTAAAACTAATAGGAAAAGTGCTTTTTTTATCATTTTTGTCACGGTGTTTATGTATTGAAATTTTAATAAAATAGAGTCTTATTTAGTTTTTCAGTTCAAGCAATATAACATTCTCAACATGATGAGTTTGAGGAAACATATCTACGGGCTGAATGGCTTTTACGTCATACTTTTGCATTAATATTTCCACATCACGGGCTTGGGTTGCTGGATTACAACTCACATATACAATGCGTTTTGCTTCAATACGATTAAGCAATTCCACAACTTTAGGATGCATTCCTGCCCTTGGAGGGTCGGTAATTATTACATCAGGTTTACCATGAGTGTCAATAAACAAATCATCCAATACCTTCACCATATCACCCGCAAAATATGTTGTATTTGTAATTCCATTTAAATCAGAATTGATTTTAGCATCTTCAATTGCCTCTGGAACATATTCTATTCCAATCACTTTTTTAGCATTTTTAGCCACAAAATTGGCAATGGTTCCGGTTCCTGTATATAAATCGTACACCAATTCATCGCCAGTTAAATTAGCAAAATCCCGAGTAATCTTATAAAGTTTATAGGCTTGCTCATTATTGGTTTGGTAGAATGATTTTGGACCAACCTTAAATTTAAGGTCTTCCATTTGCTCATACATAAAATCTTTGCCAGCAAATAATACAACTTCTTGGTCGGTAATGCTATCGTTTTTCTTTTCGTTAATGATATACATTAGGGAAGTAATCTCAGGGAAGTTTTCCTGTAAATGCTTCAGTAATCCCTCGCGAGCTTCCACATCTTCATGAAAGAAAACCACAATAATCATAATTTCACCCGTGGATGCTGTGCGTACAATTAAGTTACGTAGAAAACCATGCTGATTTCGAATGTCGAAAAAGCTGAGATTATGTTCTTTCGCATAGGCTTTCACTGCCAAACGTATTTTATTGGAAGGTTCAGCTTGTAAATAGCAATGATTAATATCTAAAACACGGTCGAACATGCCAGGAATATGAAAGCCCAAAGCATTCATATCGCGATCGGCAAAATCCATTTCCTTGCTAAAATCAGTCAGCCAAGCTAGATTTGAGAAAGTGTATTCCAGTTTATTTCGGTAGTAATATTCTTTCTCGGCACCCACAATAGGACTTATTCCTGATACATCAATATGACCAATGCGCGATAGGTTATCTTCCACTTGCTTTTGCTTAAATTTCGTTTGCTCTGCATAGGGAAGATGTTGCCATTTACAGCCGCCACACACAGTAAAATGTTCACATTCAGGCTCAATACGTAAATCTGATTTTTTATGGAATTTCGTTATTTTCCCTTCCATATAGGAACGTTTCTTTTTAGTTACTTGCACATCAATAATATCGCCTGGTGCGGCAAATGGCACAAATACTACTTTATCGTCAACACGCCCAACAGCTTTGCCCTCAGCTCCAGCTGCTGTAATTTCCACCTCTTGTAAAAGGGGTTTTTCTCTACGCTTTTTTCTTCCCATTATGCTTCTTTTAATATTTGGAGGCAAAGGTATTGAATAATATATTTGTGAGGCATTATATTTTAATTCAAAAAAAACATAGCTACTTACTTAAGTGTATCGCTGTTTTGCGTGAATAAATCATTGTATTTGGCAATTCGAATGGATTTTTCCCTACTTTTGAGAGAAGGTAGATTAAACAAAAGTAAAGGTGCAACAGGATTACGATTATATAATTATTGGCAGTGGATTTGGAGGCTCGGTGAGTGCTTTGCGCTTGTCTGAAAAAGGTTATAAGGTACTGGTGATTGAGAAAGGAAAATGGTATCATGCAGATGATTTTCCTAAAACCAATTGGAATTTAAAACGATGGCTTTGGATGCCGCATTTGGGAATGCGTGGGATAATGAAAATTAGTGCTTTTCGACACATCTTAGCTCTTTCAGGAACTGGAGTGGGAGGCGGCTCTTTGGTTTATGCCAATACTTTGCCTGTTCCCACTAAGAATTTTTATAAATCAGGTAGTTGGAGTGATTTGGCCGATTGGCAAAATGAACTCAAA
>QNXT01000195.1 GCA_003973505.1 Bacteroidota bacterium | reverse complement strand
TTTTAATCACAAATTGACCCACAAGGTCATGATTAAAATATTGTTATGTGACTCCATATCACCGAATTAATAAATTATATTTATATGAAACGAACATGACAATTTTTAAGCACAAATTGACCACAAGGTCATGATTAAAATATTGTTATGTGACTCCATATCACTAAATTAATAAATTTTAAGTATATGAAAA
Source organism: Bacteroidota bacterium (assembly GCA_003973505.1). The sequence continues at coordinate 10,663 of QNXT01000195.1, read as the reverse complement.
ACAACCTATTTACGCCATACAATATGAACGGTATTGAACTTAAAAACCGTTTTGTGATGGCACCTATGACCCGTTCGAGAAGTTCGCAACCAGGAGATGTTCCCAATGCTTTGATGGCTGAATATTACGGACAAAGAGCTTCTGCTGGATTAATCATTTCAGAGGCTACACAAATATCCCTACAAGGAAAAGGTTATGCTAAAACACCAGGGATTTACACACAAGAACAAATCGAAGCTTGGAAATTAGTCACCGATGAAGTCCATAAAAAAGGAAGTAAAATCTTTATACAATTATGGCATGTAGGTCGTGTATCGAGTTCGCAGGTAAACGGTTTGCAACCTATTGCACCTTCTGCTAAAATTGCTAAAGATACACAGGTATATATTTTTGATGGAGCCCCAAATGGAGATGTCACTTTTGTACCTGTAGAAGAACCCAAGGCAATGACCAAAAAAGACATTGAACAGGTGATTGAGGAATTTAGAGTGGCTGCAAAAAACGCAATCGAAGCGGGTTTTGATGGAGTAGAAATTCACGGAGCTAACGGCTATTTAATCGACCAGTTTCTTAGAAGTAATTCCAATATAAGAACCGATGAATACGGGGGAAGTCAAGAAAACAGAATACGAATCTTAACCGAAATTACCCAAGCAGTTGCCGATGAAATTGGTGCTCAAAAAACAGGTGTTCGCTTATCCCCGTTTATCAGTTTTAAAGATATGAACGACCCCGAAATTTTAGAAACCATTATGTTGGCATCTCTAAAATTAGAAGAAATTGGGATAACATACATTCATTTATGTGAAGCCGATTGGGATGATGCACCTACAATCCCGAACGACTTTAGAACAGAATTGAGAAAGACCTTTAGCAACACTATTATAGCTACAGGAAACAAAACACCAAAGGAAGCTAATGAATTATTAGGGGATAATTTAGTTGATTTGGTTGGTTTTGGTCGTAAATTTCTTACCAATCCCGATTATCCAAAACGAGTAGCATTAAATGCAGAAATGAATGAAATTACTGATAATCACACCCTTTTTGGCGGAGGAACTGCCAGAGGTTATACAGATTATCCGTTTTTGGAGCAATAGTATAACATTGAATTTTATACTTTGTCGACTTTTCCTAAAGGATTTCAATAGTTTATCCTACACCTCCACAAAACCCCTTGAATTATCCCGATAGTCCCACAAAAATTTGCATCATATAGATAAAATCATCTATATGATGCAAAGTCTTATGCTAAACTTAGGCTAATATGTATATTTTACGCACCATAGTTTAGGATATATTATTGCACTATTATTTGTATTAAAATCAATTGCCAGAGTCCTCTATACATACTGATATACAGTAATTAAAGTCTTTGTTTGTAGCCTACGTGTTAAATATGATATTTTTTTATACATTTGCATATTGTAACTAATACATTAACTATGAGACATAAGATTATCCCCAATATTTCGGTAGATTGCTTAGTGTTTGGATTTGATTTTGAGAATCTACACATCTTACTGAATAAAAGAGAAAGGGTTTCTGATAGCGGCGAAGTCTTATTTTCGGACTACACTATCGCTGGTCACCATGTCTTAGAGGGTGAAAATGCAGACCAGGCAGCATACCGTATCCTTAAAAACATTACAGGTTTTGATAATATCTACTTGGAACAATTTCATTGTTTTAGCAGTCCAAATCGATTATCAGAAAAGGATAAGTTATGGATTGATAGCTTAAATATGAATATCTCTAGTCATGTTTTTAGTATTGGTTATTTTGCCTTAGTTGATAAAAGTAAATTGGTTTTGGATGCAGAGCATCAGAATGCACATTGGTTTCCTGTAAACGAATTACCTGAATTGGGTTTTGATCATGCAGAGATTATCCAGAAAGGGATTGAAAGTTTGCGTAAGAAATTTAAAGAAGAACCCATTGGATTTGAATTGCTACCTGAAAAATTCACATTGACTCAATTACAAAAATTGCATGAAGCCGTTTCAGGAAAAACAATGGATCGTCGAAATTTCAGAAAGAAAATCGCACAATTCAAACATATTATTCCTTTGAATGAAAAACAAACAGGAGTAGCTCATAAACCTGCTCAGGTCTTTATTTTCAGTAAAGACGTTTATAATAGAACACGTAAAGAAAAAATGATATTTGCTTAAAATAAAACAGATAATTATGAAAAAAACACTTTTAATAGTAGCGTTACTAATTACTCTTGGGCTTCAAGCTCAAAAGAAAACAAATGTTATCTTATTTCTCGTTGATGATTTAGGATATTATGATTTATCATGTACCGGGTCGAAATTATACGACACACCAAATATTGACCGACTTGCTGATGATGGAATGTTATTCACTAATGCCTATGCAAGTCATCCACGATGTGTGCCTTCGAGATATGGAATACAAACAGGAAAATATCCGGCAACAAGTCAAGTGCCCGGAGGTAGAGGAGCTCTAAAACAAGATGACAAAACCATTGGTATGGCTTTTCACGAAGCGGGATATCGAACTTTCTTTGCTGGTAAATGGCATCTTGGAAAACATGAAGACCTATGGCCACAAAATCGTGGTTATGATGTAAATATAGCCGGTTGCTCTGCAGGAGCTCCTATTTCTTATTTTGCCCCCTATAATGTAGGAAGAAAAGGTGCTCAATCTGACAATCACCACCGTGCTATCGTTGGCCTTGATGATGCTCCTGAGGGAGAATATATTACCGATCGACTTACTACCGAGACCATTAAATTTATCAAAGAAAATAAAGATAAGCCTTTCTTTGTGATGCTTTCACATTATGGTGTTCACACCCCTTTTCAAGCAAAAAAGGAAATACTTAAAAAGTATAAAACGAAACTCGCAGGTATGACCTTTGAAGGTCCTGATTATATTGCTAAAGACGGAACCACAAAAATGCATCAAGATAATGCAATTTATGCTGCTATGATTGAGAGTGTGGACGAAAGCTTAGGTAATTTAATTGCTGAATTAAAAAAGGACGGTCTATATGAAAATACAGCTATTATTTTCACATCAGATCATGGTGGATTGTCTAATAGAGGTGCAAACAGCAACCGTGAGTTAGCTACTTCTAATTTACCACTACGTGGAGGAAAAGGTCACCTTTACGAAGGAGGAATAAAAGTTCCTTTTATTGTATATTGGAATGGAACTGTAAAAGCAGGTTCTATTTCATCACAAGTAACAAGCAATGTGGATATCTATCCTACACTTCTCGCCATTGCAGGTATTGAGAATACCAATAAAGAAGTTGATGGTATCAGCATTGTTCCTGCCTTGGATGGTAAAGCTGCAATTCGCCGTACATTATATTGGCATTCACCAAAAGGACGTCCCAATAAAACCGGAGACCATAATTGTAGTGTGGTGCGTGAAGGTGATTATAAATTACTCGACTTTTATGATACACATCATGTGGAGTTGTATAATTTGAAGAAAGACCCTAGCGAAACCAATAATTTGGCAACAGAGAAAGAAAAGAAAACCAAAGAACTATTGGATAAGCTTAATGCTTGGAAAAAAGATATCAATGCTTATATCGACCCTGATCCTTTTAAGAAAAATAAAAAGAAGAACAAAAAGAATAAGAAAACAAAGAATGGTAATAAAAACAAAAGCCATTAATCTATTAAAAGTGGTATAGACATTGGTTTGTACCACTTTTATTTTTAGCACCTAATATTACAAACGAAAAAAAACCATGAAAAAGATAGCACCACTAGTTTTAGCCTTCCTATTTTTAGGCTTTGCGTCTTGCACCAATAATTCTAAGTCAAAGTCAGAGGAAGTTAAGAAGAAACCCAAAAACATCCTTTTTATTGCCATTGATGATTTGAAACCCGAAATGGGCTGCTATGGAGACACCTTTATACAAACACCCAATATGGACAGATTAGCTGCAGGTGGATTTGTTTTTCTGAATAACCACTGTCAGCAAGCGGTTTGTGCTCCATCCCGTGCTAGTATAATGACAGGAAAACGCCCGGATTATACCAAGGTTTGGGACTTAAAAACATTAATTAGAGATAAAAATCCTAATATTGTTACCATGCCGCAATATTTTAAAAGCATTGGGTATCAAACAGCTGATGTGGGTAAAATCTTCGATTATCGCTCAGTAGATCATGGTGCCGATTCCATTTCATGGACCTATAAATTCGAAAATGTTAAGAATTCTAATCCCAAAGGAGGTGGCTATATTTTTGAAACCGAAAGAGTTTCTACGGAGGCGCCTGATGTGCCCGACAGTGTAACTTTGGATGGTGAAGTGGTAAAAAGAACGATTCAATACCTCAGAAAATTTGCTAAAGACGACAAACCCTTTTTTATGGCTGTGGGATTTTTCAAGCCTCACCTACCTTTTGTAGCTCCAAAAAAATATTGGGATTTATACGATAGAAAAGATATACATCTTCCTCCATACCAAAAAGACCCTGTAAATGCACCCGGCTATGCCACACAACCAGGATGGGAGTTGCGCAGTATTTATAAAGACGTACCTAAAGATTTTGACACACCAATTCCTGTTGAAAAACAATTGGAGTTAATTCATGGATACTACGCTTGTGTTTCTTTCATCGACCAACAAGTTGGCAATGTAATTGCAGAGTTATACCGTCTCGGTTTACGCGAAAATACCGTAATTGTGCTATGGGGAGACCACGGCTGGCATTTGGGCGACCATAATATGTGGTGTAAACATACCAATTATGAACAAGCTACACGTTCGCCTTTAATTTTTTCAGTAGGAAAAGATATGATAGGAACAACCCTTTCTCCAACTGAATTTGTGGATGTATATCCTACTTTATGTGATTTGGCAGGCGTACCCACTCCAAAGAATTTGGATGGTGTAAGTTTACTCCCTATTTTGGAGCATAAAACCGATCGCGTAAAAGATTTTGCCGTAAGCCAATTTCCCCGTGGCGATAAAATGGGTTACGGATTCCGTAACGACCGCTATCGCTATGTTATTTGGGTGAAGAATAATTTTACCAGCGAGCAGCCTTTCAACGATTCGCTTATTGCTGACGAAGAATTATACGATTATGTAAAAGACCCTTTGGAAACCAAAAGTTTGATATATGACACTGCTTATGCTCAGGTTAAAAAAGAAATGCATGATCAGGCAGTGGCATTTTTCAAAAAGTTTGAATTAAAAAAGACAAATTAAATGAAGAGAATAGTAGTTATTAGTTTGGTATTGGCAGTATTTTCTGTCATCTCTTACGCTTTTATTCAAAAAGATAAAAGTACAATAAGCAAAAAGAAGAAGCCAAATATCTTGTTTATTGTGGTGGATGATTTGAAGCCCCTTTTGGAAAGCTATGGTGATGAAAATGTAAAAACACCGGGTATGGATCGCTTAGCTTCGCAAGGCGTTTTATTCGAAAATGCTTATTGTCAGCAAGCGGTTTGTGCACCATCGCGCGTAAGTTTTTTTACCGGGAAACGTCCTGACCGCACAAAGGTTTTTGATTTGAAAACCAATATGCGGGATATGAATCCAAATATTATTACCGCTCCACAGTTTTTTAAAGATCATGGATATACCACAGTGGGCTTGGGAAAACTATTGCATGGGGCAAAACGTAACGACCCTGTCTCATGGAGTAAACAACCCAAAAAGGATAGTAAACTAAATTATGCAGAGGGTTTTACGGCTCCTGCATTGGATAAATATCAAGACCCTAAAATAAAAGCAGCAGTAGCTGAGACTATTGCCCAAAATCTTAAATGGCGTCAAACAAAAAAATATCTACAAGAGCGTAAATTACTCCCATTTAGCGAGTGTATGGATGTTCCTGACGATGCTTATGCTGATGGAGCCATTGCCAAAGAAGGTATTAAATTGATAAAACGTCTTTCCAAAAAGGAAGAACCTTTCTTTATTGCTTTGGGCTTTCACAAACCCCATTTACCTTTTGTAGCTCCTAAAAAATACTGGGATATGTATGATGAAGCTGCAATACAAACTAGTCCTTTTCAAGAACATGCAGCCAATTCTCCTTCCTATGCTTATCACACATGGGGTGAAATACGTGCATTCTCTGATATTCCAAACGAAGGACCTATTCCTAATGAGCAGCAGAAAAAAGTCATTCATGCCTATTGGGCTTCCATATCGTATGTGGATGCACAAATTGCTAAAGTATTGGATGCATTGGATAAAATGGAGGTAAGCGAGAATACCATTGTAGTGCTTTGGGGCGATCACGGTTGGCACCTTGGCGATCATGGCTTATGGTGTAAACACTCCAATTTTGAACAAGCAACTAAAGTGCCTTTTATAATTCGTGCACCGGGCTATGCCAAGGGCAAACGTGCCAAAACTTTCGCAGAATTAGTTGATATATTCCCAACCTTAGTGGATTATGCTGGAATAGAAATACCTGATTATCTTGAAGGAAACAGTTTAATGCCTATTCTAGAAAATCCAAAAGCGGAGAATAAGGATTATGCCATAAGCCAATATTTTAGAGGTAAAAACATTATGGGATACTCCATTCGCACTAAGCAATATCGACTTACACTTTGGTTAAAAGGAGATTTCAAACATGAAGACCTTTTCCGAAATCCAAATATTGCAGCAATGGAATTATATGATTACGAAAAAGACCCTTTGGAGACAGTTTCTCAGGCTGAAAACCCTGAATATTCTAAAGTGGTTGAAGAACTTAAAAGCAAATTATTAGGACTTTTGGTGGAACAAGCAGATAAATATGAAATAAAGAATTAAGATGAGGTATCTCCTATTTGCATTATTTGGAATATTTTCACTTTTGGGTTATAGTCAAAGCTCAAAACCCAATATTGTAATTATTCTCGCTGACGATTTAGGAATTGGCGATGTGTCGGCTTTGAATCCTGATTCAAAAATAAGTACGCCCAATATTGATAAGCTATATCAGGAAGGCATGAATTTTACGGATGCTCATACTCCGTCATCCGTTTGCACGCCCACACGATATGGTATCATGACGGGGAGATATGCTTGGCGTACCCCATTAAAAAAAGGTGTGCTAAATGGTTATTCCAATGCCTTAATTGCAGATAGTATTGATACATCACCCAAAGTACTCCAAAGAAGTGGCTATTCAACAGCCCTCATTGGAAAATGGCATTTGGGTTGGAATTGGGCAATGAAGGACAATATAGACGATTCAAATTCTGACATTGAAAATAAAGTTGATTTTACAAAAGCTTTTAGTGGCGGCCCTGTGGATCATGGCTTCGACTATTTTTATGGAATAAGTGCCTCATTAGACTTTCCTCCCTATGTTTTTTGTGAGAATAATAAAACCTGTTGTGCTGTAAATGCCACTTTTAAACCCGAACATAAAGATGCCGATAAATTGGTAGCCAAGCAAAAAATGCAACGAAAAGGTGCCCAGTCGGAAGGATTTAAAGCACAAAACGCACTCTTAAATATTACGCAACATTCCATTAATTATATAAAGAATCAAGATCAGAAAAAACCTTTCTTTCTTTTGGTTTCATTCACCAGTCCGCATACACCTGTGCTACCTCGCGACACATTTTTAGGAACAAGTAAAGCCGGAATTTATGGTGATTTTATTCAAGAAATGGATTGGAGTGTAGGACAAATTATGAAAGCACTGAAACAAATGGGCTTTGATAAAAACACCTTGGTAATTTTTACAGCAGATAATGGAGCATCACGTATTTCATTCCCCATAGAGTTTGAAGAAAAGTATGGCCATAAACCCAGTCGCGAATTGCATGGCCGTAAAGGTACCATGCACGAAGGCGGACATCATATTCCTTTTGTAGCGGTTTGGAATGGGCAAATAAAGCCCAATTCAAAATGCAATACACCCATTGTGCTAACTGACTTTTATGCAACTTTTGCCGATATGAACCATCAAAAGTTAAAAGAAAATCAAGGCGTTGACAGCTATAGCTTTTTAAGCCTTTTGCAAGGAAAAAAAGGAGAATATATGCGCAAAGTGAGTATTTATACAAGTTATGGCGGCTATTTCTCCATTCGTAAAGACAAATGGAAAATGGATATGCACCCAAAATTGAAAAAGCGAAAATTATATGATATTATTGCCGACCGTGGCGAAAAGCATAATTTATACCTTGATGATAAGTATAATAGCATTCGAAAAGACCTTTTGAACGACTTAACTCAAACTATTTTAAACGGAAGCAGTAAAACCGTACAACATCCTGCATTGGATAGCTCTAATGTGTGGCCGCAAGTATTTTGGATGAATGACGAATTTATTAAATAAAACATTATGAGATATTTTGCTTTATTTCTTTTGATTATTATGATGGGCTTTACTTCCTGTGTTTCTAAAAATAATGCAATGGCCAATAACGACCAGCAAAAACCGAAACATAAAATTAAAGTCTTTCTTCTTGCCGGCCAAAGCAATATGGACGGACGAGCAAGAGGCTATAATTTAACGGAAGATGATAAAGCGCGTTTGCAAAAAGCTCAGTCTCATATTTTATTTTACTATAATCATCAAACACCTGTACCTTTGCAACTTACTACGCCTTCAAAATATGTACAGAAGAAGTTTGATACCGAGCAGGTATTTGGACCTGAATTGTTTTTTGGCATAAAACTATCAGAAGCTTATCCACAAGATTCATTTATATTTATAAAACGATCAAAAGGAGGAATGTCGCTTTACGGAGCTTGGAACCCCAATTGGACAGAGGAAAAAGCCAAGGCAATGAATGAAGATGATGACCCTAAGCTTTATAGCGATTTCATTAATTATACCGATAGCATTCTCAATACCATGGACACTTCCGAATATGAACTATGCGGCATGCTTTGGGTTCAAGGAGAAAGTGATAGTGGAACAAAGAAAAATGGCAGTATTCCTGCTGAAACCTATGAGGAAAACTTGCGTAACTTGATTCATGGAGTACGCACTAAGTTTCATAAGCCCAATCTTCCTTTTTTGATTTTCCAAGTGGGAACAGGCAAGGTTGTTGAGGGAATGAAAAATATTGCAGCCGATGATGATTTTGTAGTGCTTATCCCACAAGATAAAAATAAGAATTCAAAATATCATTTTAATAGAAATCCAGCTCCTTTGGGGCATTATATATATGAAAGTATGAAGAGAATAGGAAGCTATTTCTTCGAGATTTATGAAAACAACTTCGCTAAAAATTGTAGATAGATGAAAACGAAACTAATTATTTTTATCCTAAGTATCTTTACCATAAGCAATCTTATGGCACAAAGCGATACTTTGGCTAACGGACAACCCAAATTAACAAAAAAGCAAATGAAGGAAAAATGGGCTATTCCTCCTCAATCGAAAGACCAATTGATGACTGAGGAAGACCAGAAAGCCCTTTTGGCAACTCCTGAAGAGATGCAGTGGTTTGAAGATGCCAAATTCGGCGTATTTATTCATTGGGGACCAGCTGTGGCTGTTACTACCACCTTGAGTTGGGGACGTTTTGGCGAAAGACCCGCTGCTGGTAAACAAGCACGTAATGGAGTACCCACACAAATTTACGATAGTGCTTATAAAGAGTTTAATCCTGTAAATTTTGATGCTGACCGTTGGGTTAAGCAAATGAAATCATGGGGAGCAAAATATTTTACTTTTACAACAAAACATCACGATGGTTTTTGCATGTTTGATGCACCAAATACCAATTACGACATTATGCACACCCCTTTCAAAAGGGATATTGCTAAAGAATTAGCCGATGCTGCCCATAAGTATGGCATTAAGATTTTCTGGTATTATTCGCAACCCGATTGGCATAATCCGAATTGTTTGCGCGAGGGAAAGCATTATGAGGAATACCTACCCTATATGAAAGAGCAACTTCACTGGCTGCTTACTCATTACGGAAAGATTGATGGTATCTTTTTCGATGGTTTGGGTAGTAAATATTGGAATTGGGATATAAAACATTTAATTCCTTGGATGAAGGAATTGCAGCCTGGCATTTTAATAAATCCTCGATATGGATTTGGATTACCCAATATGGCATTGCGTGGCGATTATGACACACCTGAACAAGGTGTTGGTCCCATTGATGCTCCTCGCTATTGGGAGAGCTGCATTACCGTTACCGACAAATGGTTGTACAACCCAAAAGGCCCCATAAAATCGACAAATAATATGATTAGTCTTGTGGTACAGTCTGTGGGAAATGGAGGAAATCTATTACTCAATTTTGGACCAAACGATAAAGGAGAGTTTGTAGCCGAAGAGGCAAAACAAGCCGAAGGTTTAGGAAAATGGCTTAAAAAATATGGCGAAAGCATCTATGGAACGCGCCGGGGAATATATATTTCAGGTGATTGGGGTACAGCCACACAAAAAGGGAATAAGCTTTACCTTCATTTCTTGAAAAAATTTGCTGATGATGCTGAGGCTGTGATTATATTACCAAAACTCCCCATGAAAATAAATTCAGCCAAGGCTTTAACCGATGGTTTTGTAAAATATAAAGTAAATGCTGATGGTATAAATTTCTATTTCGATAAGAACCCTTATAATAAGAATGTGGATAACATTGTAGTACTAGACTTAGCTAAGTCGCCAAAAGATTTAGAACGTATTCCTACCTGGAATGCCAAGGCAATGAAATCAATAGAATTTAAAGCTAT
>QNXT01000020.1 GCA_003973505.1 Bacteroidota bacterium | reverse complement strand
TTAGGAACCGACTTTACACAAAACTACTACGAATACGATATTCCTCTGTACCTTACCCCATGGGGTTCACAAGACGCGGCCGACATTTGGCCTTCATCCAATGAGATTGACTTGGCTCTACAAAAACTTTTAGATGCAAAACAAGCAAGAAACCTTATCATACGAAATAATCCAAATACCAATATTAGCTACCTTACTCCCTATCATCAAATGGATGGAAGTGCGCGAATAACCATTATGGGAACACCTACTTTGAGCTCTGTAAAAACCATTATGATTGGTATCCGAAATCCAAAGGCTAAAGCAGGAAGTACTTCGGATGATGGTTTGGCAAAATGCGTAGAAGTATGGGCAAACGAACTACGAGTAACCGATTTTGACGAAAATGGTGGATGGGCAGCAAATACTACAATATCAGCCGATTTGGCAGACTTCGGTAATGTGGTTCTTGCAGGAAATATCAGTACGGCCGGTTTTGGAACCATCGAGCAAAAAGTAAATGAACGTCAACAAGAAACCATCTATGGCTATGGTTTTGCTACCAATTTGGAGTTAGGAAAATTCTTCTCAGAAAAGGTAGCCTTGCGTATTCCGCTGCATTATGATATTTCGGAAAGCTTTGAAACACCTGAGTATAATCCATTGAATCCGGATATTAAATACAAAGAGGATCTTTCTACATTTAAGGACCCTGCCCAACGAGACTCTATTCGACGAATTTCGCAAGACTATACCAAACGGACTAGTTTCAACATCGTGAATATGAAAAAAATGCGAACAGGAACTTCCAAGAAACCCCGTCTTTACGACATTGAGAACTTTGATGTTTCTTATCAATATTCATCGCAGTTTCATCGAAATATCGATATTGAATACGATAGCCGAAAAACCTATAAAGGAGCTCTTGGCTATACTTATACCAACATCCCCAAAAACTATAAACCATTTGGAAAATCCAAATTTCTAAGAAAGCATAAATCACTCAGTTTAATTCGTGATTTCAACTTTTATCTTCTACCAAAACAATTGGGCTTCCGTACTGATTTAGATCGAAAGTACAACGAAACCATGATGCGTAAAAAGACAAAGGCATTAATCATCATTGAACCAACCTATGTTAAAACATTTGAGTGGAACCGTAACTATGATTTACGCTGGGATCTTGCCCGGTCGCTAAAATTAGATTATCGAGCAACGGTTATGGCTCGAGTGGAAGAACCTGCGGGGATTGTGGATCGTAGTTCACCCAATTGGGACAATTACCGCGATACCGTATGGAGAAGTATTGGCAGCTTTGGTACGATGAACAATTTCAACCAAAGTTATAATGTATCATGGACGGTGCCAATCAATAAAATACCCATTCTTAACTGGCTGACTGCAACAGCTCGATATGGAGGAACCTATCGCTGGATGGCAGCACCACGAGCAACTCCTTTCTTAGGAAATACCATCGAAAACTCCAATAAAATTCAACTTAATGGTTCAGGAAATATGACACTTTTATATAATAAAGTGAAGTATTTGAAAAAGCTGAATGCTAAAAGCCGACAACAAAGTCGAAATATGCGAGGTGGACGACTAAACCTTCCTCCTGCAGGTGGTAATGCTGCTGATAGCACCAAACAAAAGAAAAATTGGGGTAAAATTGTATTAGACGAATCGCTGAAAGTATTGATGATGGTCAAAAATGTTAGCCTGTCGTATAATGAAGCCAATGGTACATTATTACCTGGGTTTAACAGAACGCCATCAATTATGGGAATGGATTTAAACAGTGGTGCTCCAGGTTGGGATTTTGTTTTTGGCTCACAAGTAAATATTGCTCAAAGAGCTTCCGAAAACGGATGGATTTCACAAAGCAATATGCTTAATACAGCAACCATTGTTAAGAAAAGTACAAACTTAAATGGTCGTGTTTCCATCGAGCCCATTCGTAGTCTGAAAGTAGAGCTTACTTTCTTACGTACCTACACCAATGTGCATCAAGAATATTGGCGTTACGACTCGATAAGTAAGAATTATCATGCATTCTCTCCTACTCAGTCAGGAGCTTTCTCTATCTCCACTATTTCGTGGAAAACGGCTTGGGTAAAGGATGATGAGAAAACCTACTCCAATGCCAACTTCGAGAATTTCAAAACCAATTTATTGGTAGTAGCAGAGCGATTGGCAAAAGAAAACGGAAACTGGCTCGCCAATCCAATATATATAAATGACTCTCTTACAAAAGGCGTTTCCTATCCCGATGGATACACCAATACCAACCGAGAGGTAATGACCTATTCGTTTTTGGCGGCATACACCGGACAAAGTGCATCAACGGTTCCTTTAACGCCTTTCCCAAGCATCCCTAAACCCAACTGGCGTATCACTTTCAATGGTTTGACAGGTGTTGATTTCTTTAGACAATATTTCAAAACCATTACCATAAGTCATGCCTACCGTTCCATTTACTCCATTGGAAATTACACTAGTAATGTTCTTTACAAAGAGGATGGTAACGGATTTGACATCATACGTGACGAGCTAAAACGAAACTATTTACCAAAATACGATATGAATTTGGTAACCATCAGCGAGCAATTTAGCCCCTTGATTAATGTGGATATGACTTGGCAAAATAGTTTGATTACTAAATTTGCTATTCGACAAACCCGTAATATATCCATGAGTTTTGCCAATAACCAAATTACAGAGATGAGCTCTAATGAGTTGATTATCGGTACTGGATATCGATTTAAGGAAGTGCCCCTAAAATTAAAATTGGGAGGAAGCCGTAAAACATTCCGTAGTGATATCAATGTAAAAATGGACTTCTCTATTCGTAAAAACAAAACAGTTTTACGTAAACTCATTGAAAACATCGACCAAATTTCCCAAGGACAAAGTATTATGTCACTAAACTTCTCGGTTGATTATCAATTTACTCGCAGTTTAACTTTCCGTGCATTTTACGATCAAGTGATAAATAATCCATTTGTATCTTCACAGTATAAATCATCAAATATTAATGCTGGAATCAGTCTTCGATTTAGCTTAGCTCAATAGAAATTATCCTTTATAAAAAGGGTGCGAACAGCTGCTCATATCAAGTTGATAACTCCTCTTTTTTTTTTAATTATTAGAAGAAATAATCCTAAGTTTTTCATTAAACTTGCAGTATATTTTTACACCTAAAGTGTAGATTTATATAACATTCATTTACAACAGAATACATACTATTAAATAGCGTTTTTTCTTTGAAATAACGCCCTCATAATTGACTAAGATATGCGCACGATTAAAAATGCATTAATTTCCGTTTTTCACAAAGATGGATTAGAACCCATAGTAAAAAAACTATCAGAATTAGGAGTGGAAATTTATTCCACTGGAGGAACCTACACATTTATCGAAGAATTAGGTGTTAAGGCTCATAAAGTTGAAGATTTAACTTCTTACCCAAGCATCTTGGGAGGACGTGTAAAAACATTACACCCAAAGGTATTTGGGGGTATTTTAGCTCGTCGAGAGCTAAAAGAGGATTTAGCCCAATTGAGTGAATATCAAATTCCTGAATTCGACTTAGTTATTGTGGACCTTTACCCTTTTGAAGATACCGTAGCTCAAACCGATGATGAAAGTCAGATTATCGAGAAAATCGATATTGGAGGCATTTCACTAATTCGTGCAGCAGCTAAAAACTATAAAGATGTAATCATCATTGCCGCTCAGAATTACTATTCCGATTTTATGGATTTGCTTAATGAAAAAGGAGCAAGTTCGGATATGGATGATCGTAAATATTTTGCCACAGGCGGTTTCAAAGTAAGTTCAAACTACGATGCTGCCATTTTCAACTATTTCAATAATGGCGATTTAGAAAACGGTCTTCGTATTAGTAGTGATGATGTAAAAACTTTGCGCTATGGCGAAAATCCTCACCAAAATGGTTATTTCTACGGAAAACTTGATGAGGTAATTGAGCAATTACATGGTAAAGAAATTTCTTATAATAACCTTTTGGATATTGATGCAGCCATTCGTTTAATTAGCGATTTTGATGAAACGACTTTTGCTGTGATGAAGCACAATAATGCATGTGGTATAGCGAGTCACGAGGATTTACTAACAGCATGGAAACTTGCCTTGGAAGGCGATCCTGTTTCTGCATTTGGTGGTGTTTTGATATGCAACCGTAAGTTGAATAAAGAAACAGCTTTAGAGATTGACAAACTATTTTACGAGGTACTGATGGCACCTGCCTACGACGACGATGCTTTGGAAGTTTTGATGAAGAAAAAAACACGTGTAATCCTAAAACTAAAGGATATTAACTTTGGCGATACCATTACACGAACTACTTTAAATGGTTACTTGGTACAAGAAGTTGACGCGAAAGTAGAAACTGCGGAGGATATGAAGCCTGTAACAAAAGTGGTTCCTTCTGAACAAGAGATGAAAGACTTGGTTTTTGCAAATAAAGTAGTGAAACACACCAAGTCGAATGCAATGATTATTGTAAAAGATCAACGCTTAATATCTAGTGGAGTGGGTGAAACATCACGTGTGGACGCATTCAAACAAGCAATTGAAAAAGCGGGTAATTTTGAAAAAACCATAGCTGGAGCCGTATTGGCCTCCGATGCATTTTTCCCATTTGCCGACAATGTGAAATTAGCACATAGTTTTGGAATCAATGCAATAGTTCAGCCAGGTGGTTCGAAACGAGACCAAGATTCCATTGACTATTGCGATGAAAACGGAATGGCAATGTGTTTTACAGGTATTCGTCATTTTAAGCACTAAACAACCACTCGCGTCCGTTAATAAAAATTAGAACCAAAAAAAACAACAAATCAATATGGGATTATTTTCGTTTTTAACCAAAGAAATAGCCATCGACTTAGGAACTGCTAATACTATTATCATACACAATGATAAAGTAGTAGTAGATGAGCCTTCTATTGTGGCAATCGATACCAAATCAGAGAAGATTATTGCAGTGGGAAAAAAAGCCCTCATGATGCATGGAAAAACTCATAAAAACATTACAACCATTCGCCCATTGCGCGATGGAGTAATTGCCGATTTCCAAGCTGCAGAGTATATGATTCGCGAGATGATTAAAATGATTAGCCCAAAAAAGAGTCTTTTTCCACCTTCATTACGAATGGTTATTTGTATCCCTTCGGGAATCACAGAAGTAGAAGAACGAGCTGTACGCGACTCGGCAGAACAAGCCGGAGCAAAAGATGTTCGTTTGATTCATGAGCCCATGGCTGCGGCTATTGGTATCGGAATCGATGTTTTGGAACCTACCGGGAATATGATTGTTGATATTGGAGGTGGTACCAGCGAGATTGCTGTGATTGCCCTTGGAGGAATTGTAAATAATAAATCAATCCGTATTGCGGGAGACGATTTTACAGCTGATATTGTGGAACATATGCGTAAACATCACAACATAACAATTGGCGAACGTACCGCTGAGAAAATTAAAATAGCCGTGGGTTGTGCTACACCTGATTTGGAAAATCCTCCTGAAGATTATGCGGTTCATGGTCGCGATATGCTTACAGGTATTCCCAAAGAGATTTCGGTAAACTATGTTGAAATTGCTTCTGCATTAGACAAATCAATCTCAAAAGTTGAAACAGCAGTGCTCAATGCTTTGGAAATGACGCCTCCAGAACTATCAGCAGACATTTTTAGAACAGGAATATATATTGCAGGCGGTGGATCACTGCTACGAGGTTTAGACAAACGTATTCATTTACGCACCAAACTACCTGTGCATGTGGCCGAAGATCCATTACGCGCTGTAGCTCGTGGTACAGGTATTGCACTGAAAAACTTCGACCGATTCCCTTTCTTAATTAAGTAGCATTCGACTTTTCGTCAATATTTTGATATATGAAAGCCCTTATCCTCTTCATTTGGAAACATTCTTTTTTCTTTTTGTTTCTTATTCTTGAAGGAATAGCGGCTTTTTTTATTGTATCAAACAATAGTTACCAACGCTCCACATTCATTAATGCATCCAACGGCTTCACGGCAGGTATTCTTTCTTCGGTAAACAATTTCACACATTATATTGATTTGGTAGAAACCAATGAAAAACTCGCCGAAGAAAATGCACGGCTCCAGAATTTACTTCCAAGTTCGCAGATACACAAATTGGATGATGGCTTCAAAATAGATAGTAGCAACACCAACCAACAGTATCTATTTCAAAGCGCCGAAATTATTAGCAATAGCTTTCAAAAACGAAACAACTATTTATTCTTAAATAAGGGCAAATTAGCTGGTGTGAAAGCAGGAATGGGAGTCATCAGTTCGGATGGTATCGTGGGAATTATCAAAGATGTATCTGAAAACTTCTCCACGGTCATTTCCGTACTCCATTCAAAATCGGCTATTGATGTAAAGATAAAGCGTAATGGTTATACAGGCACTCTTAAATGGGACGGTAAGGATTACACCTTGGCTAAAGTGATGAATATCCCTTCACATGTACATTTAGAATTAGGCGATAGCATTACAACAAGTGGTAATTCATCCATTTTCCCCGATAATGTGATGATTGGTACCATCAAGAATTTTGATTTGAAAAATGGAGCCAGTTTTTATGATATTCAACTACAATTTACCGTGAATTATAATAAAATTCGATATGTATATATTGTAGATAATAGATTGAAGGATGAATTAGAAGAACTAAAAAAACATAGCGAAGATGAATAAAGAAATCATTATAAATATCATTCGCTTTATATTATTAGTACTTCTTCAAGTATTAATACTCAACAATATAAATTTAGGGGGCTACCTTAACCCTTACGTTTACGTGATGTTCATTCTGTTACTTCCATTCGAAACACCTAAGTATTTATTACTCATAAGTGCTTTCGCTATTGGATTCAGCATCGATTTATTTACGGGCTCCATGGGAATGCACGCAGCAGCATCTACTTTTATGGCTTTTATGCGCCCAACTGTAAGCCGAATGATTCACTCGCGCAAAGAGTACGAACCTGGTATCAAGCCTGGCATAAATGATTTGGGCATCCAATGGTTTATCAGCTATACACTCCTTTTGGTATTTGCACATCACTTTGTTTTATTCTTTATTGAAGCTTTCCGATTTGATGAATTCTTCAGTACATTAAGCCGAATTGTATTAAGCACATTGCTTTCAACCCTTATCATTATAATTCTTGATTTATTGGTAAAAAAGGATAAAAAATAAACAACCCATCAAGCTTTTCTGAGTTTTACACACCCCTCCTGTCAATGTTTTATTTCCCTTTATTTTTACCCCAGGGCAAACGCATCTTAATATGTGAAAACTTTGGTATACTTGACACTTCCGTTAGCGGATATAGAGAGCTAGTTTCACCTAATATTCAAGCAGATAAATGTATATTTGAAGAGGTCCCTCCGTCAGCTGACGGAGGGAGTGTGTTAGCTTGTGAGTAAGCAGGGGGATTGATTATTACTCTAAAGCTTCTTCGTCATAAATCCCCCTACCTACCACTGTCCGGCGCACCCCCCTTTTTCAAAGGGGGAGCTGATTTACCCTGAATTTCTAACAGTTATGAGTATTAATGAAGAACTCCACTTTGGAGACTGTCTACCGATTAGGAAAAATGGATAGTATTATTGAATTAATATTTCTAGACTTTAGATTAAATAACATATGATTTTTAATAGAATTTAGATGCGTTTGCCCTGTTCCAAATGCTTGGAATAAGGCTTTAAATATGAACCTGTGCAGTTCAGTTATTCTATAAATCTCGGATTGCAATCAACTCTTTCTTATTCAATCAATAACAAAGAAAACACCTAGCAAAATAATATCATTGGCTGTTATTTCTTAGGATTATCACGGGTCATTATGCTAATCATTTATTCATAATTTAGGACATCCGTCAATTCACCATCACGATATATCTTATATACATATCCCCCGTAAGAGTCGCTACCATAATAAACCGTTGTTGTATCGGCACCTATCAACGTACGTGTTCGGTTAGCTTCATCTTTTTTATAAAAGTATCTTATTTGTTTTTCACGTTTGATTAAATGCTTACTTAAAAACTTGGATTCAAAATAAATTGAATTAAACGCAGTTAAGGGATTATTTTCATCCGAATATTCATAATACCTTTTATAATAAATAACCTTAAATGGTGAATATTCGTGCCAATGACTATATATCTCTTCTTCCACGATATCGTCCCCATCCCAAGTGTATTTATAGATAGCCGAAGCATCAATATTACGCATTAGCGCATACGAATTGATTCGCTTTTCGGAATCGTAGCCCAGCTTGATATAGTCAATACGAACATCTTTTGATGAATCATGAAATCGAATAGAATCTAATAAGCCATTTTGCAAATAATAATACTTTGTTTTTTCATCGCCCTTACCAATCTCCATATAACAACATCCTGGGAATAGATATCCTTTATAATAATCAATTTTCCCATCTTTATAGTAAAACTTGGTTTTTATTATTTGATCCTTATAAATCTGTGATTCTATCATATCAAATTTATCGTCATCGTAATAAAGCTTTATGGGGAAAATATATGTTGATAAAGAGTCGTACCTTATATATTTAGAAATGCGTTTTGTTTGATCGATTGGGTTTTCATCTTTTTTTTTGCATGAGTCAAAGGAAAAAAGTAAAATCAGGGTCAGTAAAGTAAACAGATAGCTTTTCATATCATTTTTGTTAGTAAATGAACTTTGTTTTAAAGCCATTAATAAATGGTTGCCACAAAGTTAGTAAAAAAATAAACAAGATAGAAACACCATTCCAAATACTTGGAAAAAGACCTTAAATCTAAATCTGTGTCGTTCAGTTATTCTATATATCTCAGATTGCAATCAACTCTTTCTCATTCATTCAACAACAAAGAAAACATCTAGCAAAATAATATCATTATCATTGGCTGCTATTTCTTCAATTAATTTTACTTGATATACAATAGTCCATCGTGCGATTTTAATGAATAATTAGTTTTTTAATACTTCGATAGCCTTGTTTGTCGGTCAGCATAACAATATATATGCCTGACGAAGGTTGCCTAATTTCAATGGCGTTTTCGTTTCGTTTAAAAGGAATCAATGACCCTTGCATATTGTAAATTTGTATGCATTCAATTTCAAAAGAGGCCTGTAAATAAAACTGCCCTGAAGTTGATGGATTAGGGTATAAGCGAGCCACAGAAATAGGCGTTTCCTGCAATCCAGTTAAGGAAGTTATATAAATAGTATCATATTGCAGATAATCACATGATCCATTATTATAGTGCAATGAAACCACATAAGTTCCTGTATCGGCATAACGATGGTAAACGATTGAATCACCCCCATAATATCCATCTCCCAAAACCCAGAAATCAACCTCACTTCCATGTCCT
The DNA here is from genome assembly GCA_003973505.1 of Bacteroidota bacterium. Next base: position 1,484 of record QNXT01000020.1, on the reverse strand, counting down.
GAAGCAGCCATAAACACCAAACTGTCGCCGAATTGATTATAGGTAAATTGAGGCAAAGTAGGGTCGAATATACTATAGGTAGTACTAATAGTGTCGTCACATGAAATTAAGTAAACATTGTAAGTGCCAATGCTATCATTATAAAATTTAACTTGCCCATCAGGACCTAAATTTGTTATTGTATCTCCATTTACAATCCAAGTACAAATGTTATGTAGCCCATATGAATAATTATATAATCGTACCGTATCGCCTAAACAGAATTTTGGATTATTTTGATAAAACTGCAATTCGGATGCACAATGATTAGCATTTAGGCTACTATCAACACGAATTAAACAAGATTCATAATTACTATTATTATGATTGGTTCGCCCTCCTGCAATTAATGCTCCATCGTTGGTTTTTAAAATATCGTATCCGTAATCATGTTTTAGATACGAGCCAAACACCTGACTATTAAGCAAAGTAAAGTTTTTTATATCGAAAAGCAAAATACTTAAATCGTATTTCAGACTGTTATTTTTTGTTCCTGTAATAGCCACTATAGTATCGTTATAAAATGTATAGCCATAATACGACGACATATTAAAATAGTAACTATTCATTGTGCTACCTGTGTTTTTATCAATCGTAAACAGATAATTATCAGTTAAAATTAAATATACCGAATCACAATAGGCTATTTCGTATACTCTTTTTGAAATATTTGGGCTGTACAGAATGGTATCAACAATATTTAAATTGGTATCAAATTTTATAATCAGGATTGGGCCAATATTGTTTTTGTTTAAGGCTGCAACCGGATTTGTCCCATCACTTGTGATTTTACCAATACTTCCGTAAGTAAAGTTGTTTTTATGATGTATTTGATTTCCGTTGGGGCTGAGACTATACAAATCTATGCTACCATCGTAACCCCGGTACCCAAAATAAAGTTTATTATTAATCAGTTCGCCTGTCGGGTCTCCGAAAATGGTTTCAAAGGTACGTGTCCATATCGTATCACCTATATTATTCACTTTCACTACTATAGCATGAGAAGTATCGTTAGGATATACTGTTTCTTGATCAATACCAAAGCAATAAAAGTTATCGTTCTCTCCTTTAATAATCTCAGAGAAAATACCTTCTATTGGTTTCTTCCAACGCATCGAACCATCAAAGGCATTAATGCTGCAAATAGAATCTTCTATTAAACACAATAAACTCGAATCGTTTAATTCAATGGGTTTAATATAATTGCCTTGGTAAATCTTTTCAAATGATTGGGCGTTGCCTTTCCAGCCCATAAAAACGAATAATAGTATAAAAAAACCACTTAACACATTGGAATTAACGATACTAATACCTTTAAGTTTAAAATCACTTTGCATAATAATTAACTTATGTTCGTACAATGAAATACTGGTACCAGTCTTAACATAGTGGTATTCATGCTCAATACTAGTTCGATTATCATAAAATATTTTTTCATAATTTTT
>QNXT01000210.1 GCA_003973505.1 Bacteroidota bacterium | reverse complement strand
CAGAAAGTCAATAGCAGACCAGATTTGTTGCTAAATATCACGAAGTAATAGCGGGCTATTTCGAGTGGTATTTGGTGCAAAGATGGTTTGCTATTGACTTTTTTATATAAATTTCGAAAATTAGCCCATATACTTCCCCAAATATACTCGAATTATCTCGATAGTCCATCGTAAATTTGAGTCGTATATGAACTAATTATCTGAAACTGTGAGCAAAGCTTACATCGAACTCAGGTTTATAGCCATCCGTCAAAAGACGGAAGTCTAACGAGCGTCGAACAGAATATGTTTTTACGATTTTTTCATTCTAATTTTTTTTAACGCTATTCATTCCAAGGTGGCATCTCATCTTGCAAGCAAGATGTTTGGTTTGCGGTAGTGCTTCGTTCTATTGTTTGTGCACACCCTTTTAATAGCCCCATTGGGGTAATCTGTTTATAAGCCTGTGCGAAGCTCAGGGATAAAATGGATATAGGATTTTGGTTTTGTGCTTCGACAGGCTCAGCAGTCCTCCTCTTTGACAAGTTCAGTAATCGTTTTTTTTACAAAAAATCAAACGGATAAGGCATGTTTTTCTAAAGAAAATACAAACAAAAATAAACGATTTTGTTAGAATTTCCACCTCAATAATAGACCAATATTACGTATAGTTCAGTTAATGAGAGAGATAGTGTTAGGTAAATTGCCTGTTTTTACATAAAAGAAACAGGCGAAAAACCCATAAAAAAATAGGTCTATTTATAAAAGATATATATAAATCAATAAAAATTTTGTGTATCTTTGTACTCAAGTATCCAATATAAAAACGGGTTCTTAAGTTTTAAAAAAAATGAAACAAACGCTTCCATTTGGGGGCAATTAAATATTTAGGTTATGAAAAGATTATTGCTTTTAATTTCGTTTTTAGTTATGGGGCGGTAGAGGCTCAGACAGCTACTACAAATACCCCTGCAACAAATATTACTCAAACTTCTGCTGATTTGTCAGGGAGTGTTGATGCAGCAGGAACAGCTACTTATAAATGCCGATTTTGGTATCGTGTGGATGGAAGCGGTGCAAGTTGGACTAAAATTGCAGCAAATCCAGGAACTGTAAGTGGAAGTGGATCTCAAAATGAATCAGTTAGTTTATCTGGTTTAACTCAAAACACAACATATGAATATTATATGGTGCTTGTTACTAATGATTTAGCCGAGACCTATGTGGCTGATGGAGGAAAACAAACTTTTACGACATTGTCAGATCCTACAGCTACAACAGGTTCAAGTAATAATATTACTAAAACTACTGTGGATTTAGATGGTGCTGTAACTTTAGCGGGAAGTACTGATAGTCATGATTTATATTTTAGATATCGAGTTCAAGGTTCAGGGACAAGTTATGCTAGTGTTCCTGCAACACCTTCTTCTACAACGGTTGATAATAATAATGTTACTACTACACTTACAGGATTGACTGCGGGAACTACCTATGAGTGGTTTATGTATATGGAAAATACAAACATATCACCAGCAGGTGTTTATTCTGGAAATATTGCTACTTTTACAACAGCAGCACCTCCATCGGTTGTTACAAATACTACATCAACCTATACAAATATTAGTGCAACATTAAGTGGTAGTATTACAGCTCCTAGTGGAGAAACTTATGATGTAATGTTTAGATACCGAGTTGATGGGAGTGGTGATTTCGGTTGGAAAGTAGCTTCTGCTGGAACTGTTGTATGTAATGGTGCAGCACAATCATTTACTGCGAATATTTCAAATTTAAATCCAGCTACACTATATAATGTAGAGGCCTATGCTATTGATAAAAGTGTGTCTCCTTATGCGTATTATTATGCGGGTGATGCTACGGGTGATTTCACAACGCTAGGTGATCCAACAGTTACGACTGTAACGCCAGCTACTGCTATAACAGCAACTGAAGCAACAATCTCGGGTACAGCAAATACAAATAATACAGGTAGTTATAATGCATTTATAGGGTATCGTGTAAATGGAGCAGGAACATATCAGTGGCAAAATGTTGGGACGCTTTCTTCAAGCACTTCAGCCCAGAGTTTTAACCGCATATTGTCAGGCTTAGTTGCTAATACAACATATCAATATCAAGCAGCTATATCATTGGATGGTACAGTGGGTAATGAGGACTTCTTTGGAGCAATCGAAACCTTCACGACTAATGCAGCAGGATTACCTACGGTAACGACTGGTGATTTTGGTCAAATAGCAGGTACTACAGGTGAGATAACCGACAATGTTATTACAGATGATGGAGGGGGGGCTATTAAAAGCTACGGACTTGCTTATGGTAGTAGTGCAAATCCTACTACAGAGAAACAAGCGGGAACAAGTGCAGGAGCTACACCATTTAATTTTAATGTGGCAGGAACAAACTTAACTCCTTCAACAAAATATTACATTAGAGCCTATGCACGAAATGGTGCAGGAACAAGCTATGGTAGTGATAAAACATTTTATACAGAGCCAACAAGTGTAACCCATTTTGATGCTATAAGTGGATTAGATTACACAGAGCCACAAAATAATAAGAGTGTAACACTTAATTTTGGCGGTACAACCCCTGGTAACGGAACAGGTGTTATAATTAAAATATCTTCTGCAGGGGGAATAACTCAACCTGTTGATGGAACAACCTATTCAGCAAATACTTCGAGTCCACACAATAATGAAACGGTTTACGTTGGATCAAACGTAGGAAGTGTAACCATTACAGGTCTTGACGGAGATAAAGATTATGAATTCCAAATGTGGGAGTATGCTGGTAGTGGTACTGGAGATGCGTCAAACTATGGTATCAATTATAAAACAGATGTTCTTCCACAAAAAATAACAACAAATAATACGGAATTCCCAATTGAACTTTTAAGCTTTACAGCTAAAAATGATAATGGTAATGTGCTTATTAAATGGATTACTGCTAGTGAAACCAATAATGACTATTTCGAGATTGAGCGTTCAAATGATGCTGAAAACTTTGAAGTGATTGCCAATGTGTCTGGTGCAGGTTACAGCAATACAAAAATTGATTATTCTATTGTTGATAATGATGTATTGGACGGAACGGTTTACTATCGCTTAAAACAAACTGATTTTAATGGTGAGTTTACTTATAGCTATATTCTTCCTGTGCAAATAGGTGGAAGTAATGAGTTGCAAATTAGTAATATTATTAGTACAGATAATAGCATCTCATTTATCTATAATAATAGTAAAGGTGGTAATACACAGGTTGAGTTATTGGATATGACTGGACGCATTATTAAAACAAAACAAGTGTCAGGAGAAGGATCACAATTGGTTCGTATGAATATGCGTGGTATGAGTCATGGTATTTATATCTTGCACCTTACAATCGACAATGAAATGATTACTAAAAAAGTGGTTTATTAATCACATAATCATAATAATTTTAAGACCGTCTTTGCGTAAGCAGAGGCGGTTTTTTGTTTTTAAAAGCTAATATTTTGCAATATGTTTTGCTTCGGCTTAGTCACCAAATGCCTTGTCAAAGTGCTAATATGCATTTATTCAGATGCTTTGTGCCTTCTTAGTGTTCTTAGTGGTTAAATGATTGCAAAATTTACTTATTTTTGTTATTCGAGATTAAAAACCAAGCTATGATAAAACAATACTTTTTACCCATTTTACTTTTTGGCTTTCTTAGTTTATTCGCTATGCAAAGCGTTGCGCAGGTTCAAATTGGGGACACTTTGGATATGTCGAGTCTCCATAATGTAAAGAAAGATACTACGCTCGTATTTCAGATGGATTCCGTTGTAGATGAGATTCGGCCAATGCACATCGGTTTGGTATTGAGTGGAGGTGGAGCAAAAGGATTGGCTCACGTTGGAGTGCTAAAGGTTTTGGAGCGCGAAGGTATTCCCATCGATTATATTGGTGGTACAAGTATGGGCGGTTTGGTTGGTGGTCTTTATGCTGCAGGTTATACTCCGGAGCAATTGGATGAAATATCGCACCAATTACCTTGGAAAAAGCTCTTAGCTGATGAGAAAGATCGTTTGGATCTCCCTCTGGACGAAAAGCATGATTACGATCGCTATCTTTTGACCTTGCCAGTGGTTGGCTATGTGCCCAGTTTGCCAAAAGGCTTGAAAGAAGGTCAGTTGGTTATCAATGTTTTAAATCGGCTAACATGGAGTGTAAACGATATTACGGATTTTACGAAACTGCCCACACCCTTTTTCTGTGTAGCAACCAATCTTGAGAATGGCGATACTGTGGTAATCGAAAGTGGCGATTTGCCAAAAGCTTTACGAGCTACCATGTCTATTCCCTCTATCTTCAATCCTATAGAAATTGATGGCAAGAGCTTGGTAGATGGCGGAATTGTTAATAATTTCCCTGTGGATATTATGTTAGCCAAAGGACTAGACTATGTTATTGGAGTAGATGTGGGAGCCCCTCTGTATAAAAAGGATGAGATTTCGAGTGTGCTTGATATCTTAGATCAGATATCGAGCTTTCATCAGCAAGAGCGTTATCATACAAACCTTCGGCTTACTGATTTATATATTAAGCCCGATATTAATGGACTAACTGCCATGAGTTTTGATGATGTAACCGATTTGGTAAAAAGGGGAGAAGTTGCGGCCATGCAACATATTGACGAAATACGTCGTTTGGCTAAACAAATAAGCCAAAGTCGTACCTATAAAAAAAGGGTTGTACACTTAAGCACTTCCGATACTATTTTTATTACCGATATGCATGTGAAAGGCCTCGACCGCTTGACTCGGAAATTAATCATCAGCCGACTCGATTTGCATTTACCCGGTGTGAATACTGTTGAAAAAATCAATGCTGCCATCGACCGGCTTTATGCAAGTAATTTCTTTGAGTTTATTAATTATAAATTGATAAAAACAAAAGAAGGTTATTCGCTTGAAATCAATGTGAAAGAAAATCATAATAGCCTATTTAATATAGGAGCAAGTTATGATACTGATCAGGGAGCAGCTTTATTAATTAATTTCCAATTACTAAATAAACTACTTCCGGGCTCACGAACCGATTTCAGTTTAAAAGTAGGACAGAACCCAGCCGGAGGTATTCGTTATATTGTGGACCGAGGTGAAGATATTGGCTTTGGAATCGATGCACATTATACTTCAAACAATATAAAACTATATAATAAAGACTATACCTCAGTGCAGTCTGAATACTATATTAGTTTTACAAGTCTCGATGTGGTATTATTCTCTAATTATTCAAATAATGTTGGCTTTGTTTTGAAAGGTTCTCTCGATTATATGAATCTTGCTTCTGAAATAAGCACGGTACCCATTTCATATCATGGCGATCCTTATCTTAACTTATCAGCACAATATATATTAGATTCCTATGATGATAAGTATTTTCCTACCAAAGGAAGTTCTGTACGGATAAAGCCGGTATTTGTATCTCAGTATAATTCTAAAAGTATTTTTTATACAAATATTGGATTATCCACTATTATAAATTTATCAGATCATTTTGCATTACAACCCTCTGGTTTTATAGGAGCTTCATGGGGAGGTCTTAGTAAAACAGGTTATGTGTATATGGTTGGTGGATCTGGGCGTAATGAGTTTGTTAATATGGAATCATTTGTAGGATTACCCTTAACGGCGGTTTTGTCAAACAATGTTGCCATCGCTCGAATAGATTTACGTTATCAGTTTTGGAAAACAAACTATCTCTACTTTAAGCTCAATATTGGAGCGATAAGTGAATTATTTGAAGAGTTGGTTATTAAATCCGATGATTATATGATTGGAGGAGGAATTTTCTACGCTATGAAATCGATGGTTGGACCCATTGAGTTGGGAGTGAGTATTTCCAACCATGCCCAAACACCTTCGGTTTTCTTTAATTTGGGTTACTTCTTATAGTGTTTTGCATAAAGTGAAAAGCGTTTGAATATCAGGATAGGCCGCTCCTACTGAGCTACCCAGTTATGATGTTTCGTGTTTTTATAAACAGGCTATCCCTACGGGATGCCTAAACAATAGAACCTTGAATCGAAGGTGTTAATTTCGTTGGAACTTTGCTGTTTCTATCCCAATAGATTGTTGTTTTTATATAGCCCCATCGGGGCAATCTGTTTATTGATTTTAATCGTTATCTATCCCTAGCTCCGTAGGAGCGAAATATTTGTAAGCCTGTGCGAAGCTCAGGGAAATAATGGAAATCAGGATATTGGTTTTGGCATGCGTTTTTGGTACAAAAACCATGACAAAACTGTTGCTTTGATTTTGACGAGTTCAGTTCAAGTGGAGCCACAACAGTGTTCCTAATTGTTTCAACACCTATCAGGCCGCTCCTACGGAGCTTAGGGGTTTTGGTTTCATGCTATTATAAACAGGCTATCCCTATGGGATGCCTAAATAATGGAACCTTGAATTGAAGATGTTAGTTTCGTAGGAACTTCGCTGTTTCTATCCCAATAGATTGTTGTTTAATACAGCTCCGTAGGAGCAATCTGTTTATAGATTTTAATCGTCAATTTATCCCTAGCTCCGTAGGAGCGTCCTGTTTATAGAAAAATATTACACATCTTTGAGGGAATATTATACACGATATTTTAAAAGATGCTGTTATAATTGCATATTCAAAATAACATCGCCTTTTTAAGGGCAATCAGATATCACCGAATTAACAAAAATATTAATTATGAAAATTAGAAAAGACATCGCAATCAGTGAAACGGGTTTTGTTTTCAATCCTTCATCAGGAGAATCATACACCGTGAATAATATAGGGATAGAGCTCTTTAACTACCTTAAAGAAGAAAAATCCTATGAAGAAATTCGGGACTTAATTTTGGAAAAATATGATGCTACGGAAGCCATCTTCGAAAAAGATTATCAGGATTTTATCGCTATACTCGGAAATAATAACCTTTTAGAAAACTAATAATGGAGAAACCAAAATATACAGTTGCTATAAGTGGTCTCAATGCCATTGATAATCCAGGTCCAGGTGTTGCTGTAGCTCGAGGTCTTAAGGAAGCCAGTTCGTTCGATGTACGCATTATTGGGTTTTCATACGAGTCGCTGGAGCCAGGTATTTATATGCACCAATTGATTGATAAAGTATATCAAATACCTTATCCATCAGCTGGAACGGAGGTGTTAATGGCTCGACTCAAATATATCAACGAGAAGGAAAATCTTGATTTAATCATTCCCAATTTTGATGCAGAGCTCAATTCGTTTATGATTTTGGAGAATGCATTGGCTGAATTGGGTATTAAGACATTTCTTCCTACCGAAAAGCAATTTGAAGAACGTCATAAGATTAATCTACCCGAATTTGGAAAGAAGTATGACATTAAGGTGCCTCATTCCAAAGCGATTTATGAGATGACCGAAATTTATCGCCTAACCGAGGAATTTGTTTATCCCATTTTGGTAAAAGGAAAGTTTTACGATGCCTATGTAGCTTATGATGCGGAGCAAGCACGTAATTATTTTAATAAAATAAGTGCTCAATGGGGTGTGCCCATTATTATTCAGGAGTTTGTTCGCGGTAATGAGTATAATGTAACTGGTTTGGGTGATGGTGAAGGAAATATGATTGCTGCCGTACCTATGCGAAAGCAATATATTACTGATAAAGGGAAAGCCTGGGGAGGAATATCCATAGCCGATGAAAAAATGTTGGACTTAACCAAGCGTTTTGTGGAAAACACAAAATGGCGTGGTGGTTTCGAATTGGAGTTAATGAAGACACAAGAAGGTGATTTCTATTTGTTGGAGATTAATCCTCGAATGCCAGCATGGATTTACCTGGCAGTAGGTGTGGGGCAAAATATTCCTGAAGCCTTAGTAAATTTAGCCATGGGTAAGAAAGTGCCACCATTTGAAACCTATGATGTGGGAAAGATGTTTATTCGTTACGCCTACGATATGATTGTAGATATAGCAGAGTTTGAGCAGATATCCACCAAGGGGGAATTATAAGATGCTCCGAAATTTGAATTATGAATATTAAGATTTTAAGATAATGACAAAGTTAAAATACGAAAGACCAATAATAAAGAAATTAGAAAGTTCGATGCCAAATAAATACGGCTTGCGAACAGAGTTTGAGCCCATGACCCATATTGAAGGTGTATCGGTTAAAGAATTGATAAAAGAGCATGGTTCGCCATTATTTGTGATGTCGGAAGCAGGTATTCGAAAAAACTATCGGAATGCCTATCGTGCTTTTAGTACACGCTATCCGAAGGTGCAATTTGCCTGGTCGTATAAAACAAATTATTTAAGTGCAGTTTGTAATACCATGCACCAAGAAGGTTCGTGGGGAGAAGTGGTTTCGGGATTTGAATACGAAAAAGCCGTTGGAAATGGGGTAGAACCTCAAAAGATTATATTTAATGGCCCTGATAAGTCCTTTGACGATTTACGTACAGCAATAGAGAATGGCTCACTTATTCACATCGACCATTTAGATGAATATTATATGATTGCTCAATTGGCCGAGGAAATGCATAAACGCCCTCAAGTAGCCATTCGAGTAAATATGGATACAGGCATTTATCCCATGTGGGATCGGTTTGGCTTTAATTATGAAAATGGCCAGGCTTGGGATGTGCTAAATAAGATTATGGTTGGCAAAAAGATGGATTTGATTGGTTTGCATTGTCATATTGGAACCTATATGATGACCGCAGCACCTTATGGTGTGGCCGCTGCTAAACTTGCCGATTTGGCCGTAAATCTTAAGAAAAAATATGATCATTATATCAAGTATATCGATATGGGAGGCGGTTTTGCAGGAAAAAACACCCTCAAAGGTGCCTACCTTCCAGGAGCAGATACCAATCCTACTTTTGACGAATATGCTGAAGTAATTACCTCTGCCATTTTAAATTCCCAAATACACCCTGATCATCTTCCTACTTTGATTTTAGAAACAGGTCGTGCTTTGGTGGACGATGCAGGTTATCTATTGGGTACTGTGATTGCAAATAAACGAAGTAGCGTAGGAAAGCGTTCCACCATTCTCGATATTGGGGTTAATATTTTATTCACAGCCTTTTGGTATGAGCATAAGATTACACCTGCTCAATCTTTCTCGCATCATACTGAGGATACGGTAATTTATGGACCTTTGTGTATGAATATTGATGTTATTCGTGAAAATGTGAGTATGCCTTTGCTCAATGTTGGGGATAATGTGGTTATTCATTATGTGGGTGCTTATAATATGACTCAATGGATGCAGTTTATTACACTTCGTCCTAAAGTGGTGATGATTTCTGAAACGGGAAAAGTAAGTGTGATACGCGAAGCAGAAAACATGAAAAGTATTAGCGATTATGAAAAAGTTCCCGAACATTTGAGTAACTTTGAATTATAATTAATACGTTTAATGCAGAGATATAAAAACATAGGAAATAGCATCCTTAATAGTTACTCCCAGATATTCTTTTCTGATGGAAAACTCTTGGGTGCTTTTCTATTTTTTATATCTTTTTTTAATGTAAATGCTGGAATATCAGGTGTTATTGCCATTGCGGTTAGTAATCTTACAGCCTATACTATTGGCTTAAATAAACAGAAAATCATTTCGGGTTACTATGGCTTTAATAGTTTACTTGTGGGACTTGGACTGGGTGTTTATTATGTTTTTTCGCCTGCTTTTTTGTTGGTCTTGGTGTTTTCCGCATTATTAACCTTTTTTATTACCGTTACGCTCGAAGGTTGGCTGTCTAAATACGCACTTCCTTTTTTAAGTCTTCCTTTTCTTTTTGGAATTTGGACAGTAAGTCTTGCGGCACGCTCTTATTCCGGACTTGAGATTAGCGAATATGGTGTTTATGCCTATAGCGATATTTTCCTTTTGGGAGGTAAATCGATGTTGACCACCCATCTCGAAATTGCCAATATTCCCATACATGATTCGATACGAATTTACCTTAAATCGCTGGGGGCTATATTTTTTCAATATAATATTTATGCGGGTGTTATCATTGCCATTGCTTTATTAATCAATTCTCGAATTAGCTTTCTGCTTACCCTTGTAGGCTTTTATTCTGCATATTTTTTCTATCAATCTATTGGTGCTGATATTGGTGAGTTGAGTTATGGTTTTATTGGTTTCAATTTTATTCTGACAGCTATTGCCATTGGGGGGTATTTCATTATACCCTCAGTTTGGTCTTTTATGTGGGTGATTTTGCTAACGCCTTTGCTGTCCTTGCTTATATCAGGTAGCGGTAGTGTTTTGGCTACATTCCAATTATCAACCTTTTCGCTGCCTTTCAACTTTGTGGTTATTACATTTTTATATGTACTAAAATTTAGGGAACGGAATTTTCATAAACCTGAGTTGGTTGTGGTTCAGAAGAATAGTCCTGAGAAGAATCTTTATTCTCATGTCAATTATCTTACTCGCTTTGGGAAAAATATGATAACCCCCATTCATTTGCCTTTTTATGGTGAATGGACCATCAATCAAGGGCATAATGGTGATATTACTCATCAAGAGGAATGGAAACATGCGTGGGATTTTGTAATTACTGAAGGAGGTAAAGAGTATCTTGGTCAGGGAAGTCGTGTGCAAGATTTTTTCTGCTATAATAAACCCATTTTGGCTCCTGCTGATGGTGTAGTGGAAATGATTCTTGATGGAATTGAAGACAATGAGATCGGTCAAATGGACACCATTAATAATTGGGGTAATTCTATTGTTATAAAACATGGGGAGTTTCTTTATAGCCAAATGAGTCATATTCGCAAGGCGAGTTTTCAGGTAAAACAAGGACAAAAGGTACGTCGAGGTGAAGTTTTGGCTTATGTGGGTAATAGTGGTCGTTCGCCTTTTCCACATCTGCATTTTCAATTGCAATCAACGGCTTTTGTGGGTTCAAAAACCATTAACTACCCTATAAATCATTATATACTTCGTGAGAATAATGAGTATATTTTTAAAACGGTTAGCATTCCTAAAAAAGGAGATTTTATTTCTCGTATTGAGCAAAAAGCCAGTTTGAAAAAAGCCTTTGGTTTTATTCCGGGTCAGGTATTTCAGTTTGATTTTGTGACATCCAGTTTCAATAAAAAAGAAAAAACAGTTC
>QNXT01000209.1 GCA_003973505.1 Bacteroidota bacterium | reverse complement strand
CTCCATAAAGATTAAGAGCATTAAAGCGACTATTGGTCCCACGGTTACTCTTTATGAAATTATCCCAGCGGCAGGAGTGCGTATTTCAAAAATCAAGAACCTTGAAGATGATATTGCTTTGAGTTTAGCTGCGATGGGTATTCGTATTATAGCTCCCATTCCAGGTCGTGGAACCATTGGTATAGAAGTACCAAATCTACATCCTGAGATTGTTTCCATGAAAACAATTCTTACTTCGGAGAAATTTCAGAATTCAAAATTTGATTTGCCCGTAGGAATTGGTAAAACCATTTCAAACCAAACTTATGTATTTGATTTGGCTAAATTGCCACACTTACTGATGGCAGGTGCTACAGGTCAGGGTAAATCGGTGGGTTTAAATGCGATTATTACTTCCTTATTATATAAGAAACACCCAGCACAATTGAAATTTGTGATGGTGGATCCCAAGAAGGTGGAGCTTTCGTTATTTTCGAAAATTGAGCGACATTATTTGGCAAAATTACCTGATAAATCGGATGCCATTATTACGGATGTGAAAGAGGTGGTTAACACATTAAATTCGCTTTGTATTGAAATGGATGAGCGATATGATTTATTAAAGATGGCTCATGCACGAAATTTGAAGGAATACAATGCTAAGTTTATTGCACGTAAATTGAATCCGCAAAACGGTCATCGGTTTTTACCTTATATAGTAGTAATTGTAGATGAGTTTGCCGATTTGATTATGACTGCTGGAAAAGAAGTGGAAGCACCTATTGCTCGTTTGGCTCAGTTGGCTCGTGCAATTGGTATTCACTTGGTCATTGCGACTCAGCGACCTTCGGTGAATGTAATTACTGGATTAATTAAAGCGAACTTCCCAGCTCGAATTGCTTTCCGTGTAACTTCCAAAATTGATTCAAGGACAATTTTAGATACGGGTGGTGCCGACCAATTAATTGGGCGTGGTGATATGTTGATGTCCACAGGTAGTGAAATGATACGTTTGCAATGTGCTTTTGTTGATACTCCTGAGGTTGAACAAATCGTTGATTATATTGGAGAACAACAAGGCTATGCATCTGCATTCAACCTGCCAGAATTTATTGGTGATGATGATGGAGGAAAGTCGGATGTAGATTTAGGTGATCGTGATGCACTTTTTGAAGAAGCAGCTCGTATCATTGTTCAAAATCAATCGGGTTCTACTTCCATGATTCAACGAAAACTGAAGCTAGGTTATAATCGTGCCGGACGAATTATTGATCAATTGGAGGCCGCTGGTATCGTTGGGCAATTTGAAGGAAGTAAGGCACGTGAGGTTTTGATTAAAGATATGGTTTATTTGGAACAGTTTTTGGAAGAGTTAAACAATCCAAAATAAAAATTAGATAATATGAAGAAAATAATGATAATGAGCATGGCCATCATATTTGGGTTTATAAGTATCAGTAGCGCTCAAGTGGACGATGCTAAAGCACGTAAAATATTGAATGATGTAAGTGCAAAAGCAAAGAATTACAAAAACATGAAATTTGACTTTACCTACCGTATGGAGGATAAAGCGCATAACATTGATGAAAGTTTGAAAGGTTCTGTTACTTTGGAGGGTGATAAATATCGATTAGAGTTTATGGGGCGTACCATTATCAGTGATGGTTCAACGGTTTGGTCATATGATCCTGATGCTGAAGAAATACAGATTAGTAATGTAAGTAAAGATGCTGATGCATTTAACCCAGGAAAACTACTTACATCCTATGATGAGAGTTATCGTTCGAAGCTAATTAAGACTAAGAAAGAAGATGGTGAAGAATTTTATATCATTGATTTATACCCTAAAAAAGGTAAATCTTTTTATAAAATTCGATTGAAAATTGATAAAAAAGCTTTGCAAATTGTTAGTGGTACTGTTTTTGGAAAAGATAATGTAACTTATACTTATAGTATAGATAAATTTTCGAATGATGTAGCTACAACAGCCAATTTCTTTACTATGAATACAAAAGATTATCCAGATGCTGATGTGGTGGATTTACGATAAGAAGAACAAAATATTAAAGCATAAAAAAACTCGAGCCAAATGACTCGAGTTTTTTTTATGCTTACTATTTTTTGTCGTCATCCTGCGAAGTGTCCACAGGATTTTCATCAGGTTCTTTATCTTGATATAAAAAGCGTTTTATCTTTTTTGTGGGTGTTTTTATAAAAGGCTCTTTTTGTTGAAAGATTCCATTTAATCGAGAAAAACGATTCACTTCTTCATTAACGGATTTTTTAATATTTTCCAAAATAGCGTTTACTTCTTTCTCCATTTCTTCCTTTCTGCCGCGGAATTTCTTCATATGTTTATTGAGTTCTTCCTGATTGATTTCAACCCGGGCAACAATCTTACCTTTTAACTCATAAACCAATGATTCGAGCACCCATTCGCTTTTATTTATGGCTGCTTCAATTTCTTCTGGGAAAATATTCTCACCACTAGGTCCCAAAATCATATTTTTTATACGTCCTTTAATAAATAGGAAACCATCTTCATCAAGTATTCCTGTATCGCCAGTTTTAAAGCCGCCGTCTTCAGTAAATACCTCTTTATTCAAGTCGTCAGCTTTATAATAACCTTTCATCACATTAGGACCATAAATTACAATCTCACCCTCACCATCTTTATCAGGATTGATGATTTTTATGGTAACTCCGGTAATGGCAGGACCCGTTGAACCAAGTTTTGGTTTACCAGGAGTAGTACCTGCAGCTAGAGGGGATGTTTCGGTAAGGCCATAACCAATTGCGTAGGGGAAGTTCGCTTCTTTTAGAAAGCGTTCAACATCTTTATCTAGTTTTGCACCTCCAATACCGAAAAATTGTAAGTGTCCACCAAAAGTTGAATATATTTGTTTTCCAGCAGCTTTATGAAGCAACTTCCGCGTTGGAGCAAAACCATAAAGCATTTTTAAGAACCCATTTTTTGTTAACGAGGGGCGCACCTTTGATTTATAAATCTTCTCAATAATCATTGGTACAGTCAACATAATTGTTGGTTTCACCTCTTTCAATGCAGGCATTAAAACGGCTGCTGTTGGTGGTTTTTTAATATATCGAGTGGATGCTCCACACATTATTGGAAATAAATTTCCTAAAGTAAACTCCAATGTATGCGACATAGGTAAAATAGATAAGAAACGAGCCTTCTCATCGATTGGGAAAGTATAATAACCTTGTATGGTGTTTGAAACAAGGTTGCGATGCGTAAGCATTACTCCTTTAGATGTTCCTGTAGTTCCTGATGTGTAAATTATAGAAGCTAAATCCTCAGGTTTAATTTCAGGAGTGCTCAATTTATTAAGGTCTTCTTTATTAAGATCGCAAAACTTCTCAAAATCTGCCTTTTTTTCTTCCCCCTCTTTATTTACATGAATGGTAAAATCATCTAATAATACCAAAATCTCTATTTTTTGAGTACTTTCTTTATAGAGCTTACGGTATAAAGATTTCGAAACAAAAAGACCTTTGGCTTCAGAATGCTTTAAAATATTATCGATGGCAGCACTGGAAAAATCGGGCAATATAGGTACAGCAACTGCACCTAATTTTAAAATAGCAAAATAGGTAATTAACCAATTGGGTGAATTTTCACTCCAAATTGCTATTTTATCATCTTTCTTTACACCATGTGCTTGAAGATGAAAAGCAAGGCGATTTACAGTATTACCAAAGTCTTTATATTTTATAGGCTCTTCGCCGACAAATCCTACAGCAGGTAAATCAGGGAATTTCTTTACTGAATTTTCAAGAAAACTGATTAAGCTTAAGTTGTCAATATCCTTTAATGTGTACATAATTTGAGTAATTAGTTACTATTTATTACTGCAAATATACTAAATATGAATAGGACTGAAGATACTTGCAGGGATTTTGATTCTGATTTAGAATTATTTAACTTTTCCTAAAATAGAAGCAGCAGATGCGAGGCTCTACACTTCTTCAAAAATCATGTCGTAATAACGCTGAATTTGCTCGGCTAGTTGATGTGTTGAAACATATTTACTTACTCGGATATACTCTTTACGGTCGAAAAATACCAATAAGGTAGGATTGTCATAAACACCATAATTTGCAGGAATTTCTTTCTTTTCAGAATTGATAAAATGAAGTTCCAATTTAGGGAAATGTTCATTCACCATATCAATTACTTTAGGTCGAAGACTTAAGCAAGGTGCACAATTATCATTATAAAAATAGGCTAAAACAGCAGGTTTTTCCGCAATTATATTTTGTAAGCTTTCTAAGTTTTGTATCTCGCTATTCATTGTTATTGTGTATTTTATGTTATATACTAATAGTTTTTTTTCAAGCGGCAAAGATAGTACAAAAAATAGGATGAGCTATATTTTCAATTTTCCGAAAGCTTTTCCTAAATATTTCACAATATCACTAGCTATCATCGCTTCAAATCCTTTTTTCTTGGCGGCAATATCACCTGCAAGTCCATGAATATAAACTCCTAAAATAGCTGCTTCAATGGGAGGATAATTCTGTGATAGTAAAGCAAGAATAATTCCTGTGAGCACATCTCCACTTCCTGCAGTTGCCATTCCTGGATTGCCTGTTGAATTGAAAAAGAGTTTTCCATCAGGTGTTGCAATGCTTGTATGGGCACCTTTAAGCACTACGATTACTTGATGCTTAATCGCAAATTCCTTTTGTTTTTCCAGTTTTTCAGCACTATTACTTGATTTTCCAGCAAGACGTTCAAATTCTTTAGGATGGGGAGTGAGAATACTATTTTTAGGAAGAAAACTGAGCCATGTTTTATTTTCACTCAGAATATTCAATGCATCAGCATCTAAGAGCATTGGTGATTGCATTTCCTGAATTAAAAGTTTTAAGGCATTGCCACTTTGTGGGTCTTTACCTAATCCAGGACCAATACCAACGCAACTGAAATTAGATAAATTTGGCAGTTTACTAAACGAAAATTCATTGGGGTCAATACTTAACATAGTTTCAGGAGTGGCAGTTTGTAATATATTCACTCCTGATTTTGGTATATGCGTCGTTAAAAGCCCTAAGCCACTTCTTAAACTGGCTTTTGATGCTAAAACAGCCGCACCCATTTTACCATAACTACCGGCAATAAGTAAGGCATGACCATAGGTTCCTTTATGTGAGAATTTTGACCTTGGGCGTAGGAGAGGAGCGGCTTCTGATAAATCAATCAAAAGGGCTTTTTCTTTTACCGTGTTAATATACTGAGGGTGCAATCCTATATCAATAATGTCCAATTCGCCAATAATGAATTCGTTTTCTGAAAACATAAAACTATACTTGGGAAACTGAAGGCTCAATGTATAGTCGGCGTGAACCATGGTGTTTTTTCTGCTATCAATAAATTCATCAGCAAAAAGACCACTTGGGATATCAATGGAAACAACAATTACATCATTTTCATTGATAGATTGAATAGCGTCGGCAACAAAACCACTTACTGCACGGTTTAATCCTGACCCAAAAATTGCATCAATAATTAAACTGCCCTTATCAATCTTAGGAATGTCTTCTTTACTTCGAACTTTGACTATTTGAGCAATATTTTGCTCTTCCAATCGATTCAAATTTATAGTAAAGTCATCAGAGAAATGCTCTGTAAATAGAAGCATAACTACGGTAACCTTATATTTCTTTTCGGCTAAAAGCCTTGCAATTACTAATCCATCGCCTCCATTATTTCCCGGCCCCACAAAGATGAATATATCTTGCTCTTTATTGAGTTTTTTACGAATCCACTTTGTGCAATTCTTTCCCGCACGTTCCATCAAATCAATGGACGATATGGGTTCGTTTTCTATGGTAAAACGGTCGGCTTCTCGTATTTTTTCAATATCTAAAATCTTCATATCTAATAAATTATTAGTCAATTAATCTTTTTGACTACTCCAAAGAGAATTAATGTATAAATTTACACATAAATTGGAATGAAAGGATATTTGTTATGAGCAAATTAAAAAACACAAAATACAGCATTCAGTTTGCAAGTTCTATTGATGAAGTGGCTAAACTTGAAAAGGCAATAGAAGAATTAAAGCAATTATGGGAAATTGAAGATCGTGCTTTATTTCAGTTAAATATTGTTTTGGAAGAGTTGCTAAGCAGTACGATAATTAATGGATTTGAGGAACGGAAAGATGGTTTTATCGAAATGAGTTTGGATTATCAATCACCAGAAATAAAAATTGAGATGATTAATAATGCTATGCTTTTTAATCCCATAGAAATTGAGAATATCCCTTCTGATTCGAATTACTTAAGGCAGTCGCTCGGTGATTTGGGAATGGTATTAACGGTACAAATTGCCGAGGATTTGGAATATGCATTCCGAGATGAAAATAATTATTTGAGTTTCCGAATTAATGCTTGATTCAGCAAGTTAGGAACTTCTTAAAACGAAAAAAGCCGATAATCAAATGATTACCGGCTTTTTTTATAATTCTGAAACAGTGCTTATTCAGCAGCAGCTTCTTCTTTTGAATCTTCAGTAGCCTCAGCTGCATCTTCTGCAGGAGCCTCAGCAGCAGCTTTAGCAGCTTCTGCTTCTTTAGCAGCAGCAACTTGAGCTTCGATTTCTTCAGCTTTTTTCTTAGCTATTTCGTCCAAACGTCCTTGACGGATTTTTGACTCAGCTTCGAAACGAGCATCTTTATCTTTTTTCAATTCTTCACGCACTGCATTTGTTGCATTGCTAATCTTAGCGGCTTTTTCAGCAGCCCAAGCTTCGAAACGTTTCTCAGCCTCTTCCATAGTGAAAGCGTTTTTAGCAACACCACCCATAAGGTGTTTTTTGTACATAACTCCTTTATAAGAAAGGATTGCACGTACAGTGTCAGATGGTTGAGCTCCTTTGCCTAACCACTCTACAGCTCCATCGATGTCAATATCAATAGTAGCTGGATTTGTCATTGGATTATACGTGCCAATTTTCTCAATAAACTTTCCGTCTCGAGGTGCACGACCGTCCGCAACAACGATATGATAAAAAGGTTGTCCTTTCTTACCATGGCGCTGTAATCTAATTCTTGCTGGCATAATCTTATTGTTTTAATTTTTAATTATTTAAACCGTTTTCTAACGGGCGGCAAATATCCGACTATTTATTTAAACAACAAAACTTTTTATGATTTTATTTTCTTGAGCCTCTTTTCGGGCTAATTATAAATTTAATACTCTTTATTCCATGAGTTTACCTACTTGTTTATAAATTTATAAAGAGAGTTTACATTAGAGTTTTTATCAAAGTACTATTTACTCCTTAATTAGTTTATGAGTTTGCACATTTTGATTTTCATCAATAAATTGAATAAAATAAATACCTCGCTCTAAATCTTGAATATTAATGTTCGTACTGCTATTCAACTTTTGTGATTTTAGCAAACGACCACTAGCATCGTAAATATGCATGTCAATCATTTGCATATTATCTAAACTAACTCGAAAATAATCATTTGCAGGATTGGGAGAGATGCTTATTTTATTTCTCGTAGTAGATAGATTAATACCCGTTCCTTCAAAATCAGAGTAATAAACATTGTAAACAAAATCTTTTGGCCATTGTCCATTATCATAGCTATAACCATTTATTTGGGTAAGCATATGATTAAAAAGCTCTAAATCATCCTCCGTAAACAGAGTCATAGGCAAGACTAAGTTGGAAAATGTATAGTTATTATCATAAGTCATTTTAGTTTTTAAATCCATTTGCCAAGAAGAGTTTGGAGTGGGGTTTGTAAAATCCATTGTGCTATCCATATCCCCATTTGAAGCAAAATACTGATAGGTACTATCATAAAAATACCATGACGAAGTGTTTGGATTATAATCCCCCTCTACATAATAAACCTTTTTGTTTTGATTATTATAGCCATAAATAGATTTAGAAGAGTAAATGTAGCTATTACTCTGGGCATCCCATTGATAATGGATTTCATTTATTAGATTATTATTTGCATCATAAGTATATTCATCCTTTCTATTATTAATCCAGTTGCCAGCATATTTATGCTCGCTTAATTCTAGTATAATATCATTATTGGAATTATAACTAATATGAATTCGGCTATCCAAGTCCCACTGATTATTCCAAGAGTAAATTCTACCCAAAGTATCTAAACCATCTTGATTAAAAAACCATTCTGACTTCTGCTCTTTGCTCCATTGATTTAAGCTGTTGTCCCATACAGAATACTCGGTAGAATAAGAATTTGAAGCATAGTTTGTTACTTTTTTAGTTTTTTTATTCCATTGATTGTTGGTATAATCCCATTCTAATAATTGATATTCAATAACTCGGTTATTTGCATCGTAGATATACGTCTGTTTTAGTTTGGAGTTTGAATCGAAATCATCCGAAATATTTGTAGTTACATTGCCTTGAGTATCGTAAATAAAAGACTCTTTTGCATATCGAATAGCTGTACTACCATTATAAATATTAACCACCAAACTGTCTAACTGTTTTACATTTGTTAATGTTTGTACTTTTGAAGTGTTGCCTGCATTTTTATGATGATTTTGCAGATAATGATCTTTATGCGAGTTAATAGCATTGTGATTTAAGAAATATTGTCCGTATGACGTTCCACTTATAAGTAGAATTGCAATAAATAAGGATATCTTTTTCATAGTATTGATTGGTTTTAGTTTACACAAAACTACAAAATTTATTGCACTCTTATTACTGGTTTTCAAAACCTCACGTTTTATTGTTTCTCATTTTTATTGTAAAATACTAAAACTTCTTCGTTTGACTAAATTCATATTAATAAAAGAAATTCTGATGAAAACCTTATCTTTGTGTTTCATAAACAAAAACAATAAAATGCAGATAAAATATAGATTTATAGGAGTTTTAATATTCCTTTTTGTTACTTCGGTCAGTTTTGCACAAACGGCTCGATTAGATAGTCTTGATGCTTATTTCCAACGTAGTTTAGCCCTTTGGGATGTGCCAGGAATGGCTATTGCCATAGTGAAGGACGATTCTTTGGTTTTTGCCAAAGGTTATGGTGTTAAGAACATAGAGAAGAAACGTCAAAAAGTGGATGCAAATACCTTATTCCCAATTGCCTCCAATACTAAAGCATTTACTGCTGCTGCTTTAGCTCGTTTAGTGGATCAAGGTAAATTGACTTGGGATACAAAAGTGGTTGATATTCTTCCTTATTTTAATTTATACGATCCCTATGTTACGGCGCATTTTACCATCGTTGATTTATTGAGCCATCGCTCGGGATTGGAAACTTTTAGTGGCGATTTGATATGGTATGGCACAACGTATTCTCGCGAAGAAGTAGTTCGAAAATTGGGTTACTTAAAACAAAAATATGAATTTCGTACGCATTTTGGCTACTCGAATATCATGTATATAGCCGCAGGCGAAATAATTAAGAAGCTTACAGGAAAACCATGGGAGCAATATATACAGGAAGAATTTTTGAATCCTTTGGGAATGAAGCAAACTTTAACAAGCATAAAACAGCTTACTAAAAAATCGAATGTAACAAAGCCTCATAATAAAGTAAACGATGAGGTTTTCCCAATCGAATTTATGAATTGGGATAATATCAGTGGGGCAGGAGCACTTATTAGTAATGTTACAGATATGAGTTATTGGTTGCGTATGCAGTTGCATGAGGGAGCATATAAGGGACATACTTATTTTTCTCCTGAGCAGAATTTGATGATGAAATCGCCCCATATCAATCATGTTGTAAGCAAAGGATATCGGCATTATTGGCCAAGTACCCATTTTCGTGCTTATGGTATGGGTTGGGGATTAAATGACTATCATGGACGTGAAATTATTAGCCACTCAGGAGGTTATGATGGTATTATTAGCTTTAGCTGCTTGGTTCCTGAAGAAAATTTGGGTTTTGTAATTTTGACGAATTCAAATTCTTCTTTATACAATTCACTTAAAAATAGAATTTTAGACGCCTTTCTTGCAAAGGATACCATCGATTGGAATCAATTATTATTACCTTATCAGCAAAAAAATGACCGTCGTGTTCCGATTGCCATTAGACCGGATGCTACAAAACCCAGTTTGGATTTAGTGAAATATACGGGTATTTTTTCAGACCCAATATATGGAAACGTCATGGTATCAATGGAGGATGATAAGTTGAAACTGCAAATGCTTAGAACCGCTTTATTTAGTAGTGATTTAAGTCCGTTTGATGGGGATACTATGATTGTAGAATTCAAAAAAGTACCTTCCTTACCACAAGGAAAAGTTTTCTTTTATACCAAAGACAAAGATGTTGAGTATTTAATTATAGATGTTCCTAATCCCGATTTTGATTTTACAGAATTTAAATTTATGAAAATGAAAGGAACGGATAATCCAAAAGTTAAAAAGCAATAAATAATAACATAAACAGGAAATTATGAGGAAAATAGGATTTTTGATGCTCGTGTTTACTATGGTTTTATTTAGTACGCAATGCAAAAAGGATGATGAGAAAAAGGATACGACACCTCCAACGATTGTCCTTAAAGGAGCAAATCCAATGTTTGTCGATAAGGGAACGGCCTATGTGGAGCCTGGTTATGAAGCCAATGACGATACAGATGGTGATATTTCAGCAAATGTGAAAGTTTCGGGTACAGTGGATGTAAACACCGAAGGTACTTATGAGCTTAAATATAATGTAAGTGATGCAGCAGGAAATAAAGCCGAGGAAAAAAAGCGCACTGTGAAAGTAATGATATTTTAGTTTTTACTACTTGCCATAATTAGTGCAGATTCCAATACCAAAGCTAAGCTCTGAGAAATCAGAGCAGGGGGTAATTAGAAAAATGAAAGGCTGTACTCACTAACAAATTTTAAGCAAGTGGGAGAGTGGGTGAAATATTAGTTAAACATTTGGTATATCGCAGCCCAATTATACAGCTGCCTAAAAAGAAAAAGCCTTAATTCGTTAAGAATTGCTTTTCTAAGTGTGCTATGTGAACCCGAAGGGATTCGAACCCCTAACCTCCACGGCCGTAACGTGGTGCACTATCCAGTTATGCTACGGGTCCTTGTTTTGAGACTGCAAAGATATACTTTTTTTTATTTCGACAAACTTTTTTGTAATTTTTTTTAGTATGGAAATGCGTGAAACTAGTATTCGTGAATTGGGTTTGGAACATTTGCTGGGTGAATAGTATTTCACCACTTATTCATTATAAAAATTTATGCCAATCAAATGCCTTGATGTTTATCTTCGCAGTCAATTAAAACTCAAATAATGGCCTCTGGATTTTTTGCAATATTAGATGATATTGGTGCTTTAATGGATGATGTGGTGGTGATGAGTAAAATCAGCGCTAAGAAAACAGCCTCTATTCTGGGTGACGACTTGGCTGTCTCATCAAAAAAAGCATCGGGCTTTGAATCTTCTCGTGAATTGCCTGTACTTTGGGCAATTACAAAAGGTTCATTTTTGAATAAGTTAATTATTCTTCCCATAGCTTTTTTATTGAGTGCGTTTTTCCCTTGGGTAATTCAATATATACTTATGGCAGGTGGTTTATATCTTGCATACGAAGGAGTTGAGAAAATCTACGAATACATTTTTAAGTCTAAACATCGAAATAATAAAAGTGAATTAGATGGCAATGCAATAGACAATGAAAAACAAAAAGTGAAATCAGCCATTATTACGGATTTTATTTTGAGTATTGAAATTGTAATTATTGCATTGGGTTCTGTTTTAGGACATAGTTTATTAGTGCAAATACTTGTGGTTTCCGTTGTTTCATTTTTGGCTACTATTGGTGTTTATGGCATCGTGGCTCTTATTGTTCGTATGGATGATGTTGGATATAAATTAATGAGTCTTAATACGAATCCTAAAAGTTTTATAAATAGGATAGGGGTATTGCTAATTAAGAGCTTGCCGAAAGTGATTAAAAGTTTGAGTGTAATTGGAACCTTAGCTTTATTAATGGTTTCAGGGGGTATCTTTTTACATCATATCGATTTTTTACATCATCTGTTTATGGAATGGCCTTCGCTATTAAGCGAAATGTTAATCGGTTTATTAGTGGGTAGTTTTGTATTGAGTGTCGTTTCGATAATTTCATCAATTTGGTTGAAGATAAAACCATCGAAGAAGTAATCATTTTCGGCTAAGTTCTAATTCTTATTCTTACCACTTTTTCAATGGTTTTTAGCCCCAACCCTAAAGGTAGAAACCATTGAAAAAAAGATTCATTTTTTTACTTTTTGGTTCCCTTTAGGGCAAGGGTAAAACAAAAAGTAAAAAATGCTGTGACAATTAGAATTTAGCCTTATTTTCCAATAATATCTTTAATAACCTCAGAAGCCATAAAACTTCCAAATATGGGTGGCATATAGGAAATCGTTCCTACAGTTGTTTTTTTATTTTCCTCATTTTCCACAAATTTCACAGCTTCTTTTCGTGTTGGCTCGGGAGAGAATACCACTTTGAAACCACCACGAATACCAAATTTATGCATGCGTTTTCGTAGCATTCGAGCCAGTTTATCATTATAAGTTTTCGAAAAATCGGTTATTTGTATCTGCGATGGATCCATTTTTCCTCCTGACCCCATAGAACTGATAACAGGTATGTTACGCTGTAAACAGGCTTCTAATAAAAAGATTTTTGGAGCAAGTGTGTCGATGGCATCTACAACGTAATCAAATTTTGTTTCTAATATTTCAAATGTTCGTTTATCTCTTATAAATTCATTTATAACAATAAGTTCAATCTGAGGATTTATATCTTCCAATCGCAATTTCATAAGTTCCGCTTTTGACTTGCCATTACTTGAATTAAGTGCAATCAACTGTCGGTTACGATTACTCGGATGAACTGTATCATTATCGATAATTGTCATTTTTCCAACTCCGGCACGACAAAGCATTTCTGCGGCATAAGCACCAACACCACCAAGTCCAACTACTAAAATATGAGCGTTTTGCAACTTGCTAATATTTTCTTTTCCAATGAGAAGTTCCGTGCGCTCCAACCAATTTTCTTGCATTCGTATATCAGTTTTTGTTTATTAGAATCTATTTATTTAGGATAAAAACAACTTTTGAAAGTTTTGGTAAATTTGATTTCTTAGTTCAATTATAGAGATATTCTTAATTTCTGCAGCCTTGGCATAAACCTTAGCAATATCTCCATCCCAATCATCGGTTTCAAAAAACACATTTTGTAAAGGGATTTCCTGAAAAACGGAAGCTGCTTTACTTGAGTCGAGTAGTAAATGATGACCAAAAGACAAATAGGCTCCTTGCTTTATTAATTCCTTTGCAATTCTTAGGTTGCCGGTATAAGCATGAAAAATCCAAGGTGTGGAAGTGGCTTTATTTTTTATAAGAAATAGAAAATCGGAGAAGGCTCTAACATTATGAATAATAAGTGGTTTATTCACCGTATTTGCAATACTAATATGGGCTTCGAAAATGTCGATTTGTCGATTGATAGCAATGGGTATGGAACGGTCGATTCCGCATTCACCTATGGCATATACCATCGGGTTTCGAGCAACAAAGCCCAACACTTTTAATTGTTCTTTAACATTGATTTTATTGATATTCCAAGGATGAATCCCGGTAGAGAATATTTGTGTGAACTTATCGCTAACTTTCACATCTTCAATAAATCGACTCTGAATACTGAGGGCATTCAGGGATTCTTTTTTATGTGTATGTATATCAATAAAGCGTTCCACTATGAAATTTCTTTTAGACGTTCTTCCAACATTTTTATCTCATCTCGATAAGCTGCAGCATCAATAAAATTCAAGTCTTTAACCGCCACTTCCATGCTTTTTCGTGCTTTTATAATTGCCTTTTTAAGTTGGTCGGCTTTCATATATGGAATCACAGGGTCAGCCGCAAATGTGGTTTTATTATTTTCTAAATAATCATTTTCGCTTGATTGATTTGCATCGGCTACAGCGGTTTGATTCATTATGGAATCTGTGGATCGTATGATTTGCGTAGGAGTAATCCCATGCTTTTTATTATATGCCATTTGTTTTTCACGCCTACGATTTGTTTCGTCAATGGTACGTTGCATCGAATTAGTAATTTTATTGGCATACATAATTACCTTCGAATTTACATTACGAGCAGCTCTTCCTGCAGTTTGTGTTAGGGAGCGTTCGGAGCGAAGAAAACCTTCCTTATCGGCATCTAATATGGCCACAAGCGAAACTTCAGGTAAATCCAAACCTTCACGCAATAGGTTTACCCCAACGAGTACATCGAAAGAACCCAAACGCAGTTCTCGCAATATTTCTACTCGTTCCAGAGTATCCACTTCGGAGTGTATATATCGGCTTCTAATCCCCAAATTAATTAAATATTTATTGAGTTCTTCAGCCATGCGTTTGGTTAAGGTTGTTACCAGTACGCGTTCGTTTTTAGCAATAGTAATTTCTATTTCTTCCAACAAATCATCAACTTGAGTTAAACTAGGGCGAACTTCAATTTTTGGATCAAGCAGTCCGGTTGGACGAATAACTTGTTCTACTACCACACCACCTGCTTTATGTAATTCGTAATCGGCCGGGGTTGCACTAACGTAAATGGTTTGTTTTGTAAGTCTTTCAAACTCCTCAAAGCGCAATGGACGGTTTTCCATAGCCGATGGCAAACGAAATCCGTATTCCACTAAATTTTGTTTACGTGATCGATCACCACCATACATGGCACGTATTTGCGAAATGGTTACATGGCTTTCATCAATCACGGTTAGATAATCGTCAGGGAAATAATCGAGTAGCGTATAAGGTCTTTGACCTTTTTCACGGCCGTCGAAATAGCGCGAATAGTTTTCGATGCCTGAACAATAGCCTAACTCTCGAATCATTTCCAAATCGTAGTTTACACGGTCTTCCAGGCGTTTTGCTTCGAGATGCTTTCCAATGGATTTGAAATATTCTATTTGTTTTACCAAATCGTCCTGTATAGCATACAGATTGTCTTTGATATTATTGGGGTCTGTTACAAAAATATTTGCCGGATTTATACTAATGCTTTTATGCTGTTCGACACTTCCTCCCGAAACAGGCTCAATGGTTTGTAAACTTTCTATCTCATCGCCCCAAAATACAATACGATAAGCATAATCGCTATTTGCAGGCCAAACATCAACGGTATCGCCACGCACTCTGAATGTGGCTCTTTTAAAATCTAACTCAGAACGAGAGTAAATTGCCGAAACCAACTTATGAAGAAGATGATCGCGGCTGATAATTTGTCCCACTTTAAGTGAAACGGTATTTTTTGTAAAATCATCAGGGTTTCCCAAAGAATAAATACAAGATACAGAAGAAACTACTATGACATCGCGCCGTCCGGATAATAGAGAAGATGTTGCACTAATCCGTAGCTTTTCAATTTCATCATTTATCTGTAAATCTTTCTCAATATAGGTATTGGTAACAGGTAAATAGGCTTCGGGTTGATAATAGTCGTAATAGGAAACAAAATATTCAACCGCATTATTTGGAAAAAACTGTTTGAACTCTCCATAAAGCTGAGCAGCCAAGGTTTTGTTATGGCTGAGTACCAAAGTAGGTCGGTTAACTTCTTTTATCACATTGGCAATGGTAAAAGTTTTCCCAGAACCTGTTACACCAAGTAATACTTGATCCGTATCCTTATTATTTAGGCCACTAACCAATTGTTTAATTGCCTCAGGCTGATCGCCTGTGGGCTTAAAATCCGATACCAATTCAAATTTCATAAGTAGTATTTAAGGTGTGCAAAGATAAAACAATACTTCGGGAAACTTTCCAAAAGTTCTCTATGTAAAATGTAGCAAGCTGATAACGATAAAATCGCTTTTTATGGGGAACTTTTGGAAATTTAATATAACTGAGCTATGCTTAATTGTCCCAAGAAAAAACAGCTGAGATAGGGTAGTGGTCTGAGAATTTTATCTTCCAAGTATCAAACTTTTGGTTGTTAAGTTCAGGACTATGAAGAATATAATCGATGCGAAATGAAGGATATGGACCAATATAGGTTTGCCCAAATCCACTCCCGGTTTCCACAAATGCATCATCCAAATCACTACTCAACTGTCCGTAGGCGTATGAGCTGGGCGTATCATTAAAATCACCAGCCAGAATTATAGGATAGGGTGAATGTTCCATATGATCTTGTAATGCACTTATTTGCAGGGCTCTTTTTTCAAAAGCTTTTTTGAATTTCTTGGCAAAATGTTTGGATGTTCGTGCTAGCTTCTCTTGATTTTCCGATTTACTTACATCCAAATTGTTAAGACTATTCTTTATCAAATAGGTGTCGCTTGATATTTTATACGATTGTAGGTGCGTATTATACACTCGTACAATCTTTCCTTCAATCTCAATATCAGCATAAATGGCTGTAATTTCATTATCTCCAGCTACGCTAGGTATATAACCTGAATTTTTAATGGGATATTTGCTGAAAATAATTTGAAAGAACTTCTTACTTTTTGGAGAATATTTCTGTGCATAATAATATTTATATCCGCATTCCTTCTTAATCAATTTAATATTATTCTCTTTTTTACCTTTATTGACACTTCGAAACTCCTGCATGCAAAGAATATCAGGTTGTTGCTTTTTTAGAAACTTAATTATTTCATCGCGTTCATAATTTGTCTCCCCTTGATGATTTTTTATAAAACGTCCAAAAACATGCACATTGTAAGTGAGTATTTTGAAAGTATTAGCATTGGCTAATTCCACATTGGAACCCATACTAATAAACCGGCTAATCATTCCTATACCAATTAATAGGCTAACTAAAGGATAGATAACGAACTTTCGACGACGGATAAGCCAGTGAATAATAAAGAAGAAATTAGCAATAGCTAAAGCAGGGTAGGCCATTCCAAAAAATGCAATGGGCCAAAAATGCCGAGGACTAATCCATTGTGCCAAATAGGAAATAAGCAATGCGATTATTAATAGGATATTTATAAATCGTAGGAAATATCCTAAAAAGCCGATATGTCGTTTTTCTTTAGCCATTATTGCTCTTATCAAAAAGTTTTTGTTTTTCTGCTGCGCTTAGACTGTCGTATCCTTTGACTTTAATTTTCTCTAAAATGACATCAATTTCAGCTTGCTCTCTATTTTTTCGAGCTCTATAATCGGCATCACTTTCAGTACGTTTTTCTGTTTTTGGTTTTTTCTTCGTTTTCGGTTTCTTATAATAAGGACCCCTTGGGCGCATAAAAAACTTAATGAAGTTCGGTGTTTGGTTGAAGTTTTTATTACGTGAAAAATAGATTAATAAAAAGCCAAATAAAACGGCAGATATATGTCCCACTTTTGCGTTAGCAAATGCACCATTGCCACTTAGTAAATCAAGGGCTACAAAAACCATAGCAATGTATTTGAGCTTTACTTTGCCCAGTAAAACCAGCATGACCTCCATATTGGGCACATAGGTTGCCGCAGCCACAAATAAGGCTAAACTAGCAGATGTTAAAGATGATGCTGCTATGACATTCAAAGGCAATGTAGGAAAAACCAAAAAGCTTGTAATTCCGCCAAGTAAACCACCTCCAATAAATATATTGAGCATCTTTTTTTCATCCAAATAATACTTAAAGATGGTTCCTCCAAAATAAATCAGGTAGGCATTATAGACCGCTTCAAAAAATCGACCTCCAAGCGCAATTATGCCTATTAATACGGCAATAATCATATAGCTTAGAAGTCTATTATTGCGATAGAAATCCTGTATTTTATATTTTATTGTATTCCAATCCATTTAGCGCTTAAATTACCAAGGTTTATAAAAAGACCCGTTTTTCTTCCAATACAAAATTAGAATAATTCCGAATAGCATTCCGCCTAAATGTGCAAAATGAGCCACATTGTCCTGAGGGTTGTTTGCAAAGCCTGAATAAAGCTCCAATAGGCCATAACCAGCAACCATATATTTAGCTTTTATGGGTATCGGAATAAACATTATGTAAATGGGAATGTTTGGAAACATCATACCAAAGGCGAGCAGAATACCAAATAAAGCTCCTGATGCTCCGACAACGGTTGAATTATACAGTGCATTAAGTGAGCCCATCAGTGGATTTATAAAGTTCTGATGATTTGACCAAGCGTCAAAACCTTGTTGTTTTACCGTTTCAATCATTTCGGGAGTCATCTCGGGTAAAAGATTCTGTACCTGAATGTAAATGGTGAGTAACTGAATAAGGCCCGCTCCAATGCCGGTCACAAAATAGTAAACCATAAAACGTTTTGGCCCCCAATAATTTTCAATGGCCGATCCAAACATCCATAAACCAAACATATTAAACAGAATATGCTGAAATCCACCATGCATAAACATATAGCTTACCAATTGGTAGGGCTGAAAATCTGGCGAAGTCCAATAGTGAAGTGCTAAATATTGATTTAGATCAATACGCAATGTGTTTGCGAAAAACATCATAGCAGCAAAAAAAAGACCATTAATTATTAATAGGTTTTTTGTGACTACGGGAATGGGTTGGTTAAACATATGATTTATGATTTTTGATTTTTGATTCTTGATTTATGATTTATTGGACACTGAGCTTGCCGAAGTGCCGAATTGTGACTATTTAACAGTTCAACAAATAAACACCTAAACAATTCAACATCTCCAAAACTTATGTTTTATTAAATAAATTATGGATTTGATGAATGCTTATAGTTTTCATAATTTCTTGTCCTGTTGGGCTATAGGCATGCTCATCACATTCGAACAAAGCTTCTACCAATGATTGCATTTCTTGATTTTCTAAAACTTGTCCTGATTGAACAGCTAAATTCTTCGAAATAGACAATAGCACATTGCTTTGCTTATCCAAACGTAATTCCATCTGATTGTTTTTATATTGTTCAAGCATTCCTTCTAAAATTTCAACACTTGACATATTTGCAATCTCAGGGGGCGCACCAATAACCTCTATTTCGTTATTTTCTAACTTTTTAAGTTCAAATCCTAACTTATGTATTTCATCCCACAGTTCCTGAATCAAATCGATATCAGCTGGTGAAAAGGTGATGATTTCGGGAAATAACTTCTTTTGACAAGCAGGTTGCTTCTCCGACATAATATGTGCAAAACGGTCGTAAAGTACACGTTCGTGAGCTGCCCGCTGATCGATTACCAAAATACCTGTTTCCACAGGACTAATAATATATTGACCACCAACTTGAGATAAACTTAATTGCTCGGCTGAAATTTCAACTTCTGTGTCTAATTTACTGCGTAAACTGATTTGCGACACTTCATCCTCTATGCCTTCATATAGTTTTTGCCAATGTTCTTCATTGTTTAAATCACGTTCACTTTTCTCGGGTGCCGACCATGATGAACCTGGCTTTGATTGACTTGAACTTGAAGATTCATTAAAGGGGTTATAATCCGGATTGATTTGAATACTTGGTTGCAAAGGCTCTTTACCCGCAGGCATGGGAGGTGCATCAAATCCCATTTCACGTTCGAAATCCAGCTGTGGAGTAAATGCGTATTTCCCTAATGTCATTTTAATAGTTGCCCGAAGAATCTGATAAATAGTGCGTTCATCCTGAAAACTTATCTCTGTTTTTGTTGGATGAATATTCACATCAATCATCTTTGGATCGATATCAAAATTAATAAAATAGGTTGGGAAATGTCCTTGGGGAATTAGTTCCTCAAATGCGTTTTGTACTGCATGATTTAAGTAAGGATGCTTTATAAATCGTTTGTTTACAAAGAAATATTGCTCGCCACGTGTTTTTCGAGCTGTTTCTGGCTTACCCACAAATCCGCTAATCGATACTAAATCGGTATGCTCTTCCACATTGAGTATTTTGGTATTAAGGTTCTTGCCAAAAAGCTCCACTATGCGCTGTTTTAAGCTTCCTTTTGTAAGTACATATTTTCTACGGTCTTCATCATAAAAGGAAAATGCTATATGTGGGTGCATTAGAGCCACACGGGTAAATTCTTCTTGAATATGTCGTGTTTCTACGGGGTTCGATTTTAAGAAATTACGTCGAGCAGGAGTATTAAAAAACAAATTCTTAATACTGAAAATAGTACCTTCTTGGGTTGCAACTTCCGATTGTTCTTTAACCTCTGAACCCTCGATAATAATATGC
>QNXT01000252.1 GCA_003973505.1 Bacteroidota bacterium | reverse complement strand
CGGACGTAAAATACGATCGATTACCAAAATTAGTTATCTCCGTTGAAAATCCAGGGGAAGAGGAAAAAGTGTTTTATGATTCAAAAGAGCTCAGTTTTTTAACTGACGAGGATCTTACACCCAATAAATTGTTATACCTTAGAATAACGGATATTTTAGACCTTTCCAAATTGCCTGTAACTGATAAAAGCATTATTAAGATTTATCTTTATAATTCACAAAAATTAGATATTTATTATGCAAACTTTAAGGTTTCTCTTTATAAACAGAAAAACAAAGAATGAATAAAGAAGAAAAAATACGAGAAGCAATAGCTATTTTAAAAGAATCAAAATATACGGTAGCCTTCACGGGTGCTGGTATTTCGGTAGAAAGTGGCATTCCACCATTTCGTGGGGAGGGTGGTTTATGGAGTCAATACGATCCTATCGAAAGCCTGAAAAATCATGGCCTGTGGTGAAAAAACTATTCTTTGATTTTTTTGGAAATGCCAAGCCCAATGCTGCACATATAGCTTTAGCTAAAATGGAGCAGGAGGGAAGCTTGAAAGAGATTATTACTCAAAATATTGACAATCTGCATCAAGAAGCAGGGAGTAAAAAAGTATATGAATTTCATGGTAATTCCCGTCAATTTGTTTGTATGCAATGTGGTAGTATTTTTCAGCGAAACGATTTAGAATTAACGGATAAACCACCACGCTGTTTGCACGCTAATTGTAATGGGTTATTAAAACCGGATTTTATTTTCTTTGGTGAAGGAATTCCAGTAGAAGCCTATGAAGCATCAATTCAAGCAGCGAGAAATGCGGATGTGTTTATTCTAATTGGAACTACAGGTGAAATAATGCCCGCGAGTCAGATTCCTTTATTGGCAAAGCAAAATGGAGCGAAAATCATTGAAATCAATATTACAGAATCAAATTTCACTTCTCAGATTACAGATTTGTTTTTACAGGGTAAAGCGACTGATATAATGAGTTCGATTATAAGTCAATAGCACAAAAAAAAGAGGTGTTTTACCACCTCTTCTCATTTATTAACTTATAACTCGTTTATTTCTTTGTAGATTTTTTAGCTCTGGGCTTTTTAATCTTTATCTTAATTTTCTCTTTTTTGGCATCATAGTCAATATGAATCACATCGCCTTCATTAAGGTTTGTTTTAATGATTTCCTCAGCCAATTCATCCTCAATATACTTTTGGATTGCACGCTTCAAAGGACGAGCTCCAAATTGAGCATCCCAGCCTTTATCAACAATGAAATCTTTGGCCTTGGCAGATACTTTCATGGTATAACCCAAATCCACGATACGTTTGTAAAGACCTTTCAATTCAATATCAATAATCTTATGAATATCTTCACGCTCCAATGGGTCAAACATAACCACATCATCAATACGATTCAAGAATTCAGGAGCAAAGGCTTTTTTCAATGCATTATTGATAACCGAACGAGCATCACTAACACGTGCTGCTTTACGGCTGGCAGTACTAAATCCTACGCCTGTTCCAAAGTCTTTCAACTGTCGCGATCCGATATTGGATGTCATGATGATAATCGTATTTTTGAAATCGATTTTACGACCATAACTATCAGTTAGCAAACCATCATCCAATACCTGTAATAAAAGGTGAAATACATCAGGGTGTGCTTTTTCAATTTCATCCAAAAGAATAACAGAGTATGGCTTACGGCGTACTTTCTCACTCAATTGTCCACCTTCTTCATAGCCAACATATCCCGGAGGAGCCCCAACCAAACGCGATACCGCAAATTTCTCCATATATTCACTCATATCAATACGAATTAAGGCATCTTCCGAATCGAATAAATATTTGGAAAGCACTTTTGCTAAATGCGTTTTTCCAACACCCGTTGGTCCTAAAAAGATAAATGATCCTATGGGTTTATTGGGGTCTTTTAGCCCGGCTCGATTACGTCGAATGGCTTTTACTACCTTTGATATAGCTTCATCCTGTCCAATTACTGAATTCTTTAGGTCTTCGTCCATATTCATTAGACGAGCACTTTCGTTTTGGGCAATTCGTTGTACAGGCACTCCTGTCATCATGGCAACAACTTCTGCAACATTTTCTTCGTGTACAATTTCTCTATGTATTTTCGAATCTTCTTCCCATTCACGTTTTGCTTCTTGCAATTCCACTTGCAAACGTTGTTCTTTATCACGATATTCAGCAGCCTCTTCATAACGTTGCTGCTTAATCGCTTTCAATTTATTTTCCTTAGATTCCTCAATCTGTTTTTCAATTTCGATGATTTTTTTAGGAACATCGATATGGGTAATATGCACTCTTGAACCAGCTTCATCCAAAGCATCAATTGCTTTATCTGGTAAATAACGATCGCTTATGTACCTCTGTGTTAAGCTAACACAAGCTTTAATTGCATCATCAGTATAAGTAACTAAATGATGGTCTTCATAGCGACCTTTTATATTGTTTAGTATTTCTATTGTTTCCTCTTCATCGGTTGGTTCCACCAAAACCTTTTGAAAACGACGTTCTAAAGCACCATCCTTTTCAATGGTTTGTCGATATTCATCCAATGTTGTAGCTCCAATACATTGTATCTCGCCGCGAGCTAAGGCGGGCTTAAACATATTTGAAGCATCTAAAGAACCTGTGGCACCACCAGCACCAACCATGGTATGGATTTCATCAATAAAGATGATAATGTCTTTATTCTTTTCTAATTCATTAATCAAAGCCTTCATGCGCTCTTCAAATTGCCCACGATACTTTGTTCCTGCCACCAAAGAAGCTACATCTAAAGTAACCACACGCTTATTAAAAAGGGCTCTTGAAACTTTTCGTTGGGTAATACGCAAAGCAAGTCCTTCGGCAATTGCTGATTTACCAACGCCGGGTTCTCCTATTAGAATAGGGTTGTTTTTCTTTCTTCGACTAAGAATTTGTGCTATTCGCTCCAATTCTTTTTCACGACCAACAACAGGATCAAGCCGATCTTCTTCAGCCATTTTTGTTAAATCTCTTCCGAAATTATCTAAAACGGGTGTTTTCGATTTCGTGTCGCCGATACGTGTCCGACTTCCTCCATGAAAACTACTGCCTTCACTGGGGTCATCAAAGCCTGCGGCTCCACTTGGTGGAGGAGTAGAGGCTTGAGGAGTTTCAAAATCTTCACGTTCACTACGAACTTCTGATGAAATTATGAATCTTAAATTATCCGCAGCAATTTGATAATTAATACCATATTGCTCAATGGTTTGAGTAGCGATATTATCTTGGTCGCGCAAAATTGCTAACAAAAGGTGTTCTGTGCCAATCAATTGATTCTTAAATATCTTTGCTTCTAGATACGTTCTTTTTAAGCATTTTTCAGCCTGCTTTATCAAGTTAATATCTGAATCTTCTTTGATTTCAATGTTCGTTTGAACAGCCTTTTCAATTCTACTTCGAACCAATTTAAAATCGACAGAATACTTTGATAGAATATCAATGGCTCTGCCTTCACCATCACGTAAAATTCCCAAAAGAAAGTGTTCTACGCCAATGTAGTCATTTCCCAGCCTAATAGCTTCTTCGCGACTATAATTCAATACATTTTTTACTCTTGGTGAGAATTTAGCTTCCATAATCATTTATTAAATGTTCAATGCAAAAATACTATAAAATATCACTGAATTCCTTAAGAGCTGATAAGTGTTAGTTACAGGAGAATTCACTTTTGCAAAATGTTAAAAATTTCAATCAAATATAAGCTTATCGGGAAAATTATACCTTAACATTTACCTCCATTTATTAACAGAATTTTGTTAGTAATAAATCTTCGTTTTAATGATTGAAAATTGAAGTTTTTTCTCTACATTCGTACCTTTAATTTGCTGTATATAAACGTGGTTTATGTAATTATAAATCAGGAATATATAAATAGTAAACAATAAAGAAGAATATACATAACAAAAGTATAAATTGATAATATGAATGAAGAAGGAGAAAACATCGTAGAAGAAGGCGGCGATGAGCATAATCATGGTAAGATTATAAAGATAAATATTGAGAGTCAGATGAAGTCTGCCTATATCGATTATTCCATGTCTGTGATTGTATCGCGTGCACTTCCTGATGTTCGAGATGGATTTAAACCCGTACACCGTAGAGTGTTGTATGGAATGCTTGATTTAGGAGTGCTTTCAAACAGACCCTATAAAAAATCAGCAAGGATTGTTGGAGAAGTTTTAGGTAAGTATCACCCTCATGGTGATTCATCAGTATATGACGCCATGGTTCGTATGGCACAGGATTGGTCCTTACGCTATCCCTTAGTGGATGGTCAGGGTAACTTCGGATCTATTGATGGTGATAGTCCTGCAGCCATGCGTTATACAGAGGCTCGTCTGCGAAAGATTGCGGAGGATATGCTTATCGACCTTGATAAAGAAACTGTTGATTTTCAATTAAACTTTGACGATTCTTTAAAGGAACCAACGGTTTTACCTACTCGTGTACCCAATCTTTTGATTAATGGTGCATCAGGTATTGCTGTGGGTATGGCTACCAATATGGCTCCTCATAATATAACCGAAGTTATCAATGGTTGTATGGCTTATATCGATAATAACGATATTACCATTCCCGAATTGATGGAGCATATTAAGGCTCCTGATTTCCCAACCGGAGGAATTATATATGGTTATGAAGGAGTACGTCAAGCATACGAAACAGGTCGTGGTCGTGTGGTAATGCGTGGTGAAACTTATATTGAAGAAGGAGTGAATGGCAGTCGTGATAAAATTATTGCTACTTCGATTCCTTATCAAATAAATAAATCAGAATTGATACGTAAGACAGCTGACCTTGTTAATTCGAAGAAAATAGAAGGAATTGCTGATATTCGTGACGAATCGGATCGTAATGGTATTCGTATTGTTTATGAACTACGTAAAGATGCTGTAACAAATGTAGTATTGAATAAATTATACCAATATACTTCATTGCAGTCATCCTTTAGCATCAATAATATTGCTTTAGTAAACGGACGACCCATGATGTTGAATCTATATGATATTATTCAGCATTTTGTTGAACATCGTCATGAGGTAGTTATTCGTCGTACACGATATGAACTAAAAGAAGCTGAGAAGAAAGCACATATTCTTGAGGGTTTAATTATTGCTTTGAATAATCTTGATGAAGTAATTAAACTGATACGTGCATCGAAAACACCAGAGGAAGCTCGTAATGGTTTGATGAGCACTTTTGGTTTGAGTGAAATTCAAGCTCGTGCAGTACTCGATATTCGTTTGATTAAACTTACCGGAATGGAAGTTGAAAAAGTGAAAAAAGAGTATGAAGAATTGATGAAGTTAATTGAGCATTTGAAAGAAATTCTTGCAAGTAAAGAATTAAGAATGCAAATCATTAAAGATGAACTTTCTGAGATTTTAGAAAAATATGGAGATGATCGTTTTAGTAGTATCGAGTATTCTGCTGAAGATTTCCGTATTGAGGATACCATTCCGGATGAGGAAGTGGTAATAACCATTTCGCATTTAGGCTATATAAAACGTACACCCTTAACTGAATATCGTATTCAAAATAGGGGAGGTCGTGGATCTAGGGGCTCCAATTCACGTAGTGAAGACTTTATTGAATATCTATTTGTAGCTACCAATCACAATTATATGTTGTTCTTTACCGAAAAGGGTAAAGTATTCTGGATGCGAGTTTATGAAATTCCAGAAGGTAGTAAAACTTCTAAAGGTCGAGCCATTCAAAATATGATTAGCATTGAGCCAGATGATAAAATTCGTGCATTTATCAATGTTAAGAATTTGAAAGATCAAGAATATATTGAGAATAATTACATTGTATTATGTACTAAAAATGGAGTAATTAAGAAAACAACTCTTGAAGCCTATTCTCGTCCTCGCCAGAATGGTATCAATGCTGTAACTATTCGTGAAGGTGACCAATTACTAGAAGCCAAATTGACAAATGGAAGAAGTGATATTATGATGGCACTGCGTTCGGGTAGAGCTATTCGATTCCCTGAAACCAAGGTTCGTCCGATGGGTAGAAACGCTGCAGGAGTTCGTGGTGTGACATTAGCCAATGAAAAAGATGAAGTAATTGGTATGGTTTGCATCTGCGAAGATGAGGGTAGTAATATTCTTGTAGTTTCTGAGAAAGGTTATGGAAAACGCTCTAGTGTTGATGATTATCGTATCACTAATCGCGGTGGTAAAGGTGTAAAAACCATTA
This sequence comes from Bacteroidota bacterium, assembly GCA_003973505.1. Next base: position 7,044 of record QNXT01000252.1, on the reverse strand, counting down.
ATATATCTGATAAAACGGGTAGTTTAATTGCCATTAAAGACGTAATTGATGGTGATGAGCTGATGATTATGAATAAGAGTGGTATTACCATTCGAATGGCAGTTTCCGATATGCGTGTTATGGGGCGTGCAACACAAGGAGTGCGTTTGATTAAACTACAGGAAAACGACACAATTGCAGCGGTAGCCAAAATCCGTTTATTAGCAGAAACTGATGAGGATAAGCAGGAGGGAAGTGAACCTAATGATTCAGATAATACTGAAGACACTAAACCTAATAATCTAGATGTAGAAACTAAAGAAGAAGATATTAACAAAGATTAAGTTTATTAGCCAAAAGGAAAAATCCTTTTGGCTAGAAATTTGTTAAAGCGAAAGTTGAATTTTAAAAATAATTAATTATGAAAAAACTATTAATAGTAATTATGATACTTGGTGCAGCTGTGAGTACAGCATTTGCACAAGGCACAAAAGTAGCCTCAGCATATCAATATTTACGAGATGAACAACCTGAAAAAGCAAAGGTTGAGATTGATGCTGCAGTTAAGTATGATGGAACAAAAGATGAAGCCCGCACTTGGTTTTATCGTGGTAATACTTATTTACAATTATATCTTGGTGCTCATAGACTAGATTACCTTAAAAAAGGTATGAGTTCAGAAGATATGAAACTTATTTTAGGTGATCCTCTTTCTGTTCGTCGTTATAAAAAACTTCCAAAAGGGGAGAAGTATTCTTATATGTATGAGCTTGTTGTTTATTTATCTAATGATAGTGTTCATCATTGGGATTATCCTATGGAACAAACATTTAAGGAGTTGGACAATGGTAAATTATTGGATGAAGCTTACAATTCATATGTAAAAGCTTTGGAACTTGATCCTCAATATCGTAAACCAGAGTTGTCACCAGGCACACCTCAAGATGGTATTAAAATGATTGGAAGATTATATTCTTCGGCTGCTTCAAGAGCTTTAGGAGAAGATAATTATGCTGAAGCTTTAGAAAATTTTGAGAAATCAATTCCAATCTTCAAATCAGCAAATTTAGAAGGTTTAACAACAGTTTATTATTCAGCAGGTTTTTCTGCACAGTTACTAGGTGATACTGCAAAAGCAATTGAATATTATCAAGCTTCAATTAGTCCTAAACTTAAAAAATCCAATATTTATATCAATTTATCTAATCTGTACTTAAAGACAGACCAAACAGATAAGGCACTTGAAACTGCTCAAAAAGGTTTAGAGGTAATTCCTGGTAATTTGGACTTATTGATTACTGAAGCAAATATTTATATGCATAATGGAGAGGCTAAAAAAGCTAATGAATTATTGAGTAAAGCTGCTGAAAAAGACCCTCAAAATTATGAATTACAATATGCAATCGGTATTAACTATGATAAAATGGCTCAGGATACTGCCATGAGTGAAGAAATGAAGGCTGCATCATTTAAGGCAAGTATAGAAGCCTATAAACGTGCTTTGGATATTAAACCTGATTATTTTAATGCAGCATTTAACTTGGGTGCCATGTATTATAATAGTGCAGCTAATAAACTAACTGAGGCTGGAAATCTACCAATGAGTGAAACCAAAAAATATGATGAATTAAAAGCATCTGCTATTGAGGATTTCAAATTGGCAATTCCTGTATTAGAAAATGCTCACAAAATTGATCCAAAAGATCATAATACCATGGTAATGCTTCGTACAGCTTATTTACAAACCAAAAATATGGAAGGTTATAAAAAGATAAAAGAAGAATTAGCTCAGTAATTGCTAAATAAATTATGTTATAAAGGAGAGGATGCTCAAATAATTTGGGCATCCTTTTTTTATTTGGATGGATGGTTTTACAAAATTCTATTTAACATAATATATATTATAGGACATAAATAATTCTTTTAATTCAAAGGGAACATTCCAAAAGGATTTCAAACTGAATTTATTCAGGGGATTTTTATTGGCCTTATAGATATTTCAAAATATTTTTTTTCTCTTCAATAATTCATTACCTAAATCTAAAGAAATCAGAATTGGATAATTTCATTTTAAAATTTCTATTTTCAATTCGAAGCATTTCGTATTGGATAAAATATTAAAAAATCAATGCAGCATATATTTAATGTTCCTCAAAATTTATTTCAGCTAAGTAATTCAATTAATAGCAGAATAATTCGATTATTTTCGGTAAAGGATTATTCTCATAATAATCTCTAGCCACAAACCAAAAATATCAGCCCTTGTAACATATATTTTTCTTTAGTTTAAATATGATGCATACTAGACAAATCTTCTCAAAAAAACTGAATTACACCACCCCTTAACATACCAAAATAAAAATACTATTTACATTATGTTAAATAGAAAGTATTAAAATTCCAATTCATTCTGATCACTTTCATCACCTCCAAGCTCTAATGCTTTTACTGATTGCACAGCACTCCCAGCAATTCCTTTGATGGAACCATACATATCAATGGTATTTGTAATGACCTTTTCAATCTGTTTATCACGCTGTTTCCAAATGCGTTGCATGGATCGTTTTTCACTTTCCAAATCATTTTTCATCTGGGTAAATCCTTCCACAATGGCCTCAATTTGCATTTTAAAAGTATTGCTTGTAAGGAAGTTATAAAGCATATTCATTTTATCACCTTTGTTTTCTTGCGAACTAATGGCTGTACTCAACTGTATAATAGACTCACGCAGTACAGCACTTAGTCCTTTAAATTCATTATAATCGCATATCCATATTCCATCCTTCAAACCCATACGCTTCATATCCGAAGGCATTTGCTCAGTAATAAGCACACCGATATCAGCACCTTTCTCACGGATATCAGCCTTAAATTTTTCAATCCATCTCGGTTGAAACTCCTTGGTTCGCTTACTTTCATAATATATTGTACCACAATTTTGTATAGCACGTGTATTTACTGTTTGTAAACAATCACCTCCCCTTGCTCCTTTCTTTATTTCTTCGATATTATCCAAAGGAAACTGAGCTCTTAAAAACTCCTCAATAGCCAATTCTTGAACTTCTCCTTGCAGTTGCATAGAACCCTGCTCCTGCTTGCGTTTCATTTCCTCAGTTAACTGTTTTTGGTCGTCGAGCTTCTTTTGTAATTCCTTAAATCGCATTTCATTTCGCTCCTCTTCTGCCCTTCTTATTTTCTCTTTTTCCTTGAGTAAGGTTTCGTTGAGTTTACGCTGGGCTTCTGCTTCAGCAGCTTCTTTAAGTTCCAATTTCTCACGCTTCAATCTTTCTATCTCAGCTTTCGTCCGATTCAGTTCCTTTACTTTTTCCGACTTCTCATTCAGTTCTCTTTGCAAAGCTTCAAACTGTTCGGCTTGCTCATCATTCAGTTTTGCTTTTAGTTCGGCTTCTATCTTGAGTTTATCCTCTTTACGTTGTTTCTCCAATCGTTCCTTAAAAAGCTCATTTTCCTGCTTTTTCTTTTGTTCAAAATCTTCTTTGGCTTTTTGCAGCTCCTCAAACTGCGATTCGAAACGCTTTTGTTCTTCTATAATCTGCTGTTGATATTTTTGCTTAATTTCCTCTTCCAGCTGATGTGAAAGAATGTCTTGAACATCAATATCAGTTCCACAATTGGGACATTTTATTATATTTTCTTTTTTCATGTTCGTCTTTTTTTAATGATTTAGTCATAATCGTAAAAAATGGATTACTCATTCTCTTCAAGAATTCCAATGCCATTTTCTCCTAAATATTTAATGGTTTTACTACAAATCGGACCACTGATAATTAGCATAACATTAAAGTTTTTGTCCACCTTTTGAATTTGCTTAGCAATATCAACGATTTGTTTGCCATCCTTTATAATAATTCGAGACTTACGTTTTTTAACGATTCCTATTGTATTATTATCTAATTGAACAAGTTGTGTTCTTTTAGGTAATCCAAATTTTTCTGTTAAAGAGAGCATTATTTATGAATTTTATTTACTGCTAATATAAACGTTTTTATGCTATTTTTACTCTATGAGTAAACGAGATTTGAAGAAATACATCGCATCACTGAGTAAAGAACAATTGGAGGATCAGATTTTAGATTTATACGCTCGAATCAAAGAGGTAAAAGAGTTTTATGATTTTGCCTTTAATCCGAAGGAGGAAAAACTGATTGAAGAATGTAAGTTTAAAATTAATCGAGAGTATTTTCCAACAAAAGGCAGAAGAGCTAAAACGCGACGGTCTATTGCTCAAAAATGCATTAAAAAATTCAAACAATTGGGCGTGGACTCCCCTATTATCATCGAGATTATGCTTTTCAATTTACAAACTGCCCAACGCTATTCGGCTCGCAGAAAAGTATATGACACTTTTTATCGCTCCATGATTAAATCATTTGAAGAACTCGTAAATTTTGTGATTCAGAATAAACTGCAAGGCACTTATAGCGAGCAAATAAATGCGATTGCAGAAGAAGCTTGGCAACAAGATTGGATTAATAAAACGGCGTTTGAAAACCTTCGTCTTTAAATATACATAGCCATTTGAGTTCAAGTGCATCGCTCAGTATCTTGTCAGGAATAAAAATTAATCTTACAAAGGGTATTTATTTAAAAAATAAATAGTTATCAATCTTGAATAAAATATAAATGCGAAACATCAGTTATTAAATTGACGGTGTTAATTACTTTTGTTTTAATAACATATATTAGATTTGAATATTAGTAATTTTCATATTTGAAATAAGGAAGCATAATACTTCCTAGAATATTTATCTAAAAAGCAAGCTATGTTACGCAAATTAAGCCTTCTAATTATTTTCAGTACCATCTATATTTCGGTGTATAGCCAACATTTTGTAATTCTAAAATCGGGCAAGAAAATTGAATGTGTGGTGAATGCATTGAAAAACGACACTCTTGAAATATATGTGGATATGACCTTACGGAAAATCCCATTGATTGATGTTACTTCCATCTATTTCGACCAGCATGTAGAATATGATGGAAAATTAACGGAACAAGCTGAAACAGTGAGTGTAAAATCGGGAACGCATACCATTCAGTACCAAATACGTGGGCGGAAAATGATTACCATCCCCCCTGTTTCCAATGCTACTCAGAAAAAAGGTCGTGTAGTGGTTAAAATTACCATTGATCGCTATGGCAATGTTATGAAAGCGGAACCTGGTTATATTGGAAGTACAACAACCGATAAATATTTGTTGACTAAAGCAATGGCTGTGGCAAAAGCGGCTCGATTTAATACCGTGATGACAGATCCACTAAATGTAGAGGGAATTATTATCGTTAATTATTAACTTGAATTCGATTTGTTTAAAAGGCTAAATTCTAAATTGTCACAGCATTTTTTACTTTTTGTTTTACCCTTGCCCTAAAGGGAACCAAAAAGTAAAAAAATGAATCTTGTTTTTTCAATGGTTTCTACCTTTAGGGTTGGGGCGAAAAACCATTGAAAAAGTGGTAAGAATTAGAACTTAGCCGTTTAAAAGAAAAAAGCATCGATAACTTTTACTATCGATGCTTTTTTTAATTTAATAAAATCGTATTTATCGTAAGCGCTCTGACTGTCGAACGAGTTTTTCATCGGCTCTAATATTACGGTTTGCTAATATGAGAAAAAGTACACTCACAATAGGAAAATATGCTGCAATATCATAGTTCGCCTTAATATCGAGGCTTGTACCTACTTGATCAGCATAATAGAAAATAGCAGCCAATAAACCGAAGTTGATTAACATATTAATCATAACCATCTTCATTTGAAATTTGCGATTTTTGAATTGAAAGATTGCAAATAAAGCCATAATACCAAGAAGTGCATCAAGAATACCAATGGCCATAATATTTGGCACTTCAATATCCAAATTTTCAACACCATCAAAACTAAAAATACTCATTTGAAAAACACTTTCGTTGATGTGGAAACTGGCAAGTGGGAAAAACATAAGCAGTAGTGCTACCAAGAATACGAGAAATAAAAATACTGTTTGAATTCTTTGAATCATAATGTTCCGTTTTATATGTTTATAAAGTGCAAATATAATTCTATTAAAATCATATTTTATAAATCTTTTCGCTTAATTGAATAATAGGCAATCCCAAAGAAAATAGCTGTATAAACAATCCCCAGAAAAACAAATGTGAATTGAATGCCATGGTATTTTGGTCCTGCACCAAAAAATGAGAATAATGCGATATCAGGTATTTCCACTAAAAAATTTAGTGATTTTAGGGGTAAATAATTACCAAATGTCTCATTAAATTTCCATGCTGTAAGTGGCTCAACAATATAGTTGTAAAGCAATAATGTACCTAAAACCAAAGCTGGTTTTTTGATTAAAAAAGCCAACATCATGGCAAATGTCAGAAAGCCTAAAACCATAAGAAAATAGGCTCCGAGGTAAGGCATTTTACTGAAAATATCAGCAAAGGTAATATTGCTTGTGGATGTGAAGCCTGCAACTAATCCGAAAATAAACACAAATACAGTAGCAAAAAAGGAAAGCATTACTGCATCCACAAATTTGGAAAGTACAAGCTCCATCCTACTCATTCCATTTATAAGATTTTGGCGCATTGTATTATATGCATATTCATTGGTAACTAGAATAACCATTACTACGGCCAAGAAAATCATCAGAAAACTAGCAATCTCAGTGGATAGGGCCTAGTTACACAAGCTACAAGCCTAAGCAAGAACTACGCTTGGAGCAAGGAAATCGACTGACCTAGCTGCGCTAGCTTTAAAATCGTCTGTAATCTCTGCAGGTTTCTTTGTTGTCCACAGCATTAAGCCTACGGGCGGGTGGATCTCCGCCAGTCATCGGTGTTGCGAATCCCATGAGCTGTCTGTCCGCCCAAGGAATTCTTGTGTCGTTATGGCCGTGCCGTGTCCAGAATCGAGCTCGTTCTCCTCTGTCTGCGTAGACTGCGGCAGAAAAGTCGGGGACAAAAGGCAAAATAGCTCCTCTTCTTCTTCGCGAGAGCCGGTTTGGCCTAGCGGTAAGGCGGTAGGCTGGTAAGCGAAAGGACCTCGGTTCGATACCG
>QNXT01000046.1 GCA_003973505.1 Bacteroidota bacterium | reverse complement strand
GGTTCATGAACACCAAAAGAATAAACAATTTGTGAATAAAGCAATTCACAACATACAAACTGAGTCTCCTTTTTTTAGAACAACTGAGTTCAATACATCAAAGATACTAAATGTAACCGACAATAGAAGGTTCATGAACACTGCTGAAAATAAACAATTCGTGAATAAAGCAATTCACAACTCCTTGCATCATCATTTATTTAGGAATAATCGGTAGGAAATTCTCTTTGAGCGAGGGATCTCTTTACTCTTTTTAAATAAGAACCTTTGTCTTACCCTATGCTGATATTTTTGCCTGGTGCTTAATGCCTAATCATTTTCATTTGATGGTGTTGGTAAACCGTATAAGCGTCGGCGTCGCTCGAAGCGACACCGACGCTATAGGGCAAAGAGCGATTGCGAATGGAACTAGCGAGGGTTTCGCTTGGAGCGAAGCCCTCGCTTTCAACCTGATCATTTAGTCATTCAATAGGGATAATGCTCAGGTCCTATACTAAGGCTAGTGGTTTACGAGTGAAAAAATAAACGCTTGATTCAATTGATTTAACTATTGTCAGATGAGTTTCGTATTATGCTTCGTATTAGCAAAGCAAGCGAAAGGTTTTGTATATTTGCCTTTATTATAAAAATTAAACTAAAATAGAAATAATGAATAAATCCTTTCAAATTATTAGCATATTGAGTTTTATGCTATTTAGTAGTCATAGTATTAAAGCGCAGAAAGATAGTTTGGCAAATATTGGTTTTCAGTTTGATACCATTGCAAATGTAAAAACGACTCCTGTTAAAAGTCAATATAAATCGGGTACATGCTGGAGCTATGCTACTACTTCATATATTGAGACCGAGATTTTGCGTATTGATGGTAAGGAATATGATTTATCAGAAATGTATTTTGTGAATTATGCATATCGGGCTAAGGCAGAGAGTTTTGTTCGTTTGCATGGAAAGGCGAATTTCAGTCCTGGTGGACAAGCACACGATGTGATGGATGTGGTTCGTGAGCATGGAATTGCTAGTCAAAAAGCCTATCCAGGTAAAATAAAGGGATACGATAAAGAAGTTCATGGTGAGCTAAATGATGGACTTACAGGATATTTAAAAGGTATTATTAAAAAATCGGATAAATATTTAAGTCAGAGCTGGTATGATAGTTTTGTAGCTCTATTGAATTCCTATTTGGGCGTACCTCCAACTGCTGATGTGCAAACCAAATTTAATGTGGACGATTATGTAGAGTTAACCTCCTATATGTATAAACCATTTTATGCACCTATGCGTTTGGAAGTACCTGACAATTGGTCGTTCAATGCCAATTATTATAATGTACCCATTGACGATTTAATGGAGATTATGAATAATGCTTTGAAGAATAATTATTCGGTTTGTTGGGATGGCGATGTAAGTGATCCTGGTTTTTCACATGCAAATGCTTTGGCTATTTTGCCTGAAACCGATGTGGAAAATATGGAAGGTTCGGAACAAAGTAAGTGGGAGAATATGTCGCAAAACGAATTATATGGCAAAATGTATAGCTTCGAATCACCTGTTCCTGAGAAAGTGGTAAACGATTCGATGCGTCAATTAGATTTTGATATTCAGCGATCTACGGATGATCATTTGATGCATCTTACCGCATTATTGAAAGACCAAAATGGAACAATATACTATTTAACCAAAAATTCATGGGCTGATAATTCTAATAAAAACGGTGGTTATTTGAATATGTCGGAAGCCTATGTTCGTTTAAATACCATTGCAATAATGGTGCATAAAGATGCTATTCCTAAGGCCATTCGTAAGAAGTTGAAACTTTAATAAAAAGACCAATGAGCAGCATTAAAGATTATTTCGAAATCGAAGAATTGGTTTCAAAAGCCGTATTTGATAAGGAGGGAGAAAATGCATGGCGTTTTTTCGATCCACGCTTATTAGAAACCATGCTGTTTATTAGAGAGTATTTTGGTAAACCCATTTATGTGAATGGTTGGAAGTACGGTAGAAGCTTTTCGCAAAGAGGATTGAGAGAAAATACGGGTAGTGTTGTGAGGAAAAAATGTCAAGAAGGGAAACTATATCTTTCGGCTCATGTTTTCGGGCAGGCGCTCGACTTTGATGTGAAGGGAATGACTGCGAATGAGGTACGTGAACGATTGGTTGATTTAGCTGATGTTTTACCACATCCTATTCGTTTAGAGGCAAATGTAAACTGGGTACATTTGGATGTAGCAGTGAAAGAAGGACAAGGAAAAGTGTATGTTTTTCATGCTTAATAAAGGCGTGATTATTAGTAAATATTACAGGATAAAAAGGATTTAATTTTGAAGAATATCTACCTGATTGGATATATGGGGAGTGGGAAAACCACAGTGGGAAAGAAATTGGCTCGTTTGATGAACCGTGCGTTTGTTGACTTGGATAGGCAGATAGAAAAGGATGAGAATCAAAGTATCGAAGAAATATTTGAAGCAAAGGGGGAGGATGTTTTTCGTGAATTAGAGCGGAAAGCCCTTCATCAAACATTTGACTTAAAAAATACGGTGATTTCTTTGGGAGGAGGAACGCCTTGCTTTTATGATAATTTAGAGCAGATTAATGCCCACGGAATTGGTGTTTACCTAAAACTAAGTGCGACTTCATTGGCACATCGATTACAACAGTCGAAAACACCTCGACCTCTGATAAAGAATTTATCGGATGGAGAGTTGTTTGAATATGTACAACAGCAGTTGGGAGAGCGTGAACGCTTTTATAATCGAACTCATATTATTATCAAAGGTGAAAACTTAAAAGTGACAGAACTCTATAATGTAATAAAAGAGTACCTTTAGACTTTACTTTTGAAGGAAGTATTGTTGCTGCAATGCTTATAAGAATATAGAAAAGAATAGAAACAATTAAAAAGACTATAGAAATATGATGCGTTTTTCATTGACATTACTTCTTCTAATTTTTATTAATTTGGGTGCTATTGCCCAACAACAAGAACCTAAGGTGCTTGATTCCATCACTATTGGAAATTCCTTAAATGAAAATCTTGAGCAGGTAGCCATTGATTCTGTGCTTAAGCCAGGGGTTCCGGTAATTTATAAATTGGATACGGTTTTTCTTGTTCGTACTGATTATAAAGGCGCCACGAAAGAGGAACGAGCTGAGAGAATTACAGACCATTTAAAAGATATTTCGAAGCATTATAATGAACTTACGGATACCATTTATATTCATCATGGTAATGATTTTGCAGCTATAATGTTGAATCAAGGCTTGGCTTTTGTTATTACACAGCAAGATGCAAATGAGGAGCGTATGCCCCTTCAAGAACTAGCCAAAAGAGATAAAGAGCGTTTTCAAGCATTGTTGCTGAAACATAAATATCATCTTAGTTCCAAAGAGTGGATGAAGCGAATCGGCTTTACTGCAGCCGCTTTAGTGGGTTTGTTATTAATCCTTTGGGGAATCCGATGGGGATTTCGTATTATCATTCAACGTTTGTCTAAATTCGATAAAAAACTACTGAAACGAAGAAATAATTTATTCAAATACTTTATTCCCAAGAACACCAAAAATATATTTGTATTTATTGCTTCGGGGCTTCGGGTTGTTGTTATCGTGTTTTTTCTATTGATGTATTTACCGTTTTTATTCAGCTTCTTACCTTGGACACAAGGTATCGTTGATATTTTCTATGGTTATATTGCCACTCCGGTCAATTTTGTAGTGCATGGTCTAATAAATTTTATACCCGATTTATTCTTTATTATCGTTATTCTTTACATTGCTCGTTATTTTGTTAGGGTAATGAAGGATATGGCTGAGGATATCGAAGAGGAAAAACTGGTGCTAAAAAGCTTTCCTAAAGATTGGGCAAAACCTACGGTTAAACTATTCTCCATTATCGTATATGCTTTTGCTATTGTAATGGTTTTCCCGCATTTACCAGGTTCTGATTCGCCGGCTTTCAAAGGGGTTTCTCTATTCTTAGGGGTTTTATTTTCTTTGGGTTCTACTTCTGCTATCGCAAATATTGTGGCTGGAATTGTGATTACCTATATGCGTCCTTTCCAAATTGGCGACCGGATTGAAATCATGGGAACTATTGGTGATGTGGTGGATAAAACGCTATTAGTTACTAAGATAAAGACAACTAAAAATGAGGATGTAACCATTCCTAATGCGCTGATTATAAATAATCATTTGGTAAATTTTACAGCAAATGCAAAAGAAATGGGCTTGATTCTTCATACTTCTGTTACGATTGGTTATGATGTGGAGTATGAAGTGGTAGAAAAACTTTTATTAAAAGCCGCTAGGCAGTCTATGTTAATTCAACGGGATCCTAAACCTTTTGTGCTTCAAAAAAGCTTGGAAGATAATTATGTGTCTTATGAATTGAATGTATATACTAAGCAAGCGGCAAAAATGACCTTGATATATTCTGATTTAAATAAAAATATTTTATCTGTATTTAATGAAGCGGGTATTGAAATTTTATCGCCCAAATATGTGGCCTCTCGTGATGGAAACAGGTCTACGGTGCCAAGTCAAAAGGGTGTTGATTTACGAAATCCTTTGGAAAAGGTGGTGGATCAGGTTAAGGGGAAGAATCAGACGGTGAAGGTTGAGAAGGGGAAGGACGAGGAAAAGGATAAGGTGAAGGACAAGGACAAGGACGAGGTTGAGGAGAAGGACAAGGGCAAGGGCGAGGAGAAGAGTGTGAAAAAGGTTAATGTGAAGGAGAAGGACAAGGGCGAGGAGAAGGATAATGACGAGGACAAGGTGAAGGAAAAGGACGAGGTCAAGGAGAAGGGCAAGGAAAAGGGCAAGGAAAAGGACGAGGATAAGGAAAAAGGGAAGGCTAAGGGGGCTGCGGCTAAGTCGAAGACTAAAAAATCTTAGTTTTTTTCAAAATATGATTCGATGCGTTTTTGGGCATTATGCTTTATATTAAGGTAGAAGAAATTATAATCGTACCAATGCATCATGCCGAATGCGGTAGGGCCTTTTAATTTATGTCTGTTTGGGATTTTGCCGAGGCGTAGAATTCCGTTTTTACATTGAGCTCCAATATAGTGGGGGATGGTGTCGGGAGGCGAACTTTCGAAAATAACGGCTCCCATATTTTGCTCTTTGGGAATATAAATCTCATCTCTTTGCCAATTCAAGGGATTGATGCATAAACTCCGTTTATCAACTACCGTAGCCGCTGCATGTTTGGTTTCGGTATTCCATGAAATAATACAGCCTGTTTGTGTTGAATCTTCACAAACACAAATTTCAGGATGTTCGTGGAGGTAATCTAAATTTATGGGCCATCCTACCACATAAGCGGCAATTAACTGTTTTTTTAATGTGGAATCATTGAAAATCATTGGAAGAATATCCATGGATATCAAACTGCCTTGCGAATGGGCTGCAAGAATAAAAGGCCGACCTTGGTTGATGTTTTTTATATAATAGTCAAAAGCGTTTAATACATCTTTTCGAGCCAAATCAATGGCTTTTTCTCCATCTTGCTTATGATCTACAAATGCATAAAATGTTGCTTGTCTGTATTTTGGTACATATACATTTCCCAAATCTTCAAAAATGCTTAAAATACGCCGAAGTGATAATCGGTGAGTACGGGCAATGGTTGCTGTATCGTTGATAGGCATATTCCAATGCTCAGCATTAAGATACGATGTGGGATGAATAAAGAAAATATCTACTGCCTTATTCTTATTCTCCGATACCAACCACGATGAAGTTTGTTGATAGTCTGGAGTATAGCTGCTATCATTCCGACAGTAATCGTGCTTGGGTTTTATTCTATGTAAAGCCATTTTGCTAATCATTCCATTCGGGCCACAAGAGGTGAAGCTAAACTGAAGCAAGCCAAAGACTAAAAATAAATAGTAAAATCTTTTCATACCTTTGCAAAGGTCGTAATTATTTAAGGGTTTCTACAAAAAATAACTGAATGGAAAAAAGCTGGAAGGTAAAAACAAATGGAAAACTCTTTCTTTTGATTATTGTCTTTTTTGGATCTTTATTGGCATACACATTATTTATAATGTACGCATTGGGAAGAGGGAGAGGTCATGTTGATGGAGATCGTTTTGATGTTTTTATTGAATCCTTTTGGGGATTATTTTTCTTTTTTGTGATTTGGTTAATAGCTATTTTCCCAATTATTATTAAACGTAAAATACCAGTAAAACTGGTTTTGGATGATGATACATTGAATCTATATTATTCTAATAATCCTAATAAAAATAAGCTGTATTCTATAAATAGACCTAAGTTGGCTTATTCATTCAACGATGGCTTTTTCTCTCGATTTATTATTTATCAAAAAGTAAAATCGTATAGCGGGAGATGGGCTTATGTTAAAGTCAGTAAGATTATAGCCTTCCCATTTGGATGGTCATGGACAAATAAAAGTCTTAAAAATTTGGCTGAAGATTTTACACATTTTAATATCGAATTTCGTCCGACAAAAAAGGATTTGGTTAGCGATTTTCTAGATTGAGATACTCCTTTACACCTCATAATATCTTTCCCTTTTTATTCTAAATAGTAAAGATATATACATTCTTAAATATTTGATTATCTAAAATATATGATATTTATTACATATTCTAATTTAGAAAAATTATAAATCAGTGCGTTTTGCTGTGTGTAAAATAACAAACCTTATTTTCGTGAAATAATTTAAGTAAACGTAATGATATGCGAGTAAAACGAATTAGTTTGAAGGAGTCTCAAGAGTCTCAAGTGGCTGAAGACTTGAGTTTAATGGATCCGTTAATTAAGAAATATAAAGATCAAAAAGGAAATCTGATTCCACTTCTACAAGGCGTGCAAGACCTCTATGGTTATGTGCCTCACGATGCTTTTTTGAAACTGCACGATGAGGTAGGATTGAAGTTAGCCGACATGTATGGCGTGGCTACTTTTTATGCTCAGTTTCGATTAAATCCGGTGGGAAAACATATTATTAAAGTATGTCATGGAACAGCATGCCATGTTCAGAATGCGACTAAAATTACCGAGGCCTTGATGGATTCATTGAAGGTAAATGATGGTGAAACTACGGAGGATAACCTATTTACTTTAGAGTCGGTGGCATGTTTGGGTTGCTGCTCATTGGCACCGGTAATGATGATTGGTGATGAAACCTACGGGAAACTCGATGGCAAAAAATCGGTGAAGATTATTAAGGAGATTAAACTAGCAGAGAAAAATTAGTTTTTGCTTTCAAAGCTTTCCAAAAGTTTGAAACTTTTGGAAAGCTAAAATTTGAAAGTCAAGAAACAAAAAGATATAGTAAATGAAAACAAAAGTAATAGTTGGACTTGGAAGTTGCGGTATTGCTGCCGGAGCGGGAAAAGTTTACGATAAAATAAAGCAGCTTGCCGAGGTGGAAAACCTCGATATCGAGCTCAAGCAAACCAGTTGTATCGGTATGTGCTATCGCGAGCCTTTGGTGGAAGTGATTGATGATAGTGGGCGTTACCTTTATGGTGATATTACCGAAGATAAAGTGAGCGAATTGATGGATCGCCATATCGAAAACGGGGAACCAATTCAGGACTTGGTGGTTGAATCAGATTTGTTCCGAGGCTCAGAACAGGATTATGCCGAAGGTCAGGTGAAAATCGCTCTTCGCAATTGCGGTTATATGGATCCTGAGTCCATTGAAGAAGCTGAAGAACGTAAAGCTTACCAAGCCATTCGTATGGTAGCTGAAAAGAAATTATCGCAAGACGATGTAATACAAAGTGTTCTCGATTCGGGTATTCGAGGTCGTGGTGGTGGAGGATTCCCCACAGGATTGAAATGGCGTTTTGCCAATAATAATAAGAGTGAAATAAAATACATTATCTGTAATGCCGATGAGGGTGACCCGGGTGCATTTATGGATCGTTCGCTTTTGGAGGGCGACCCGCATGCCGTTATCGAAGGGATGATTCTTGGTGCTTATGCCATTGGTGCTACGGGTGGAGTAATCTACTGTCGTGCTGAATATCCATTGGCTATCAAGCGCCTAAATATTGCTTTAGCACAAGCACGCGAAAGAGGTTATTTGGGAAATAATATCATGGGTATCGAAGGTTTTAATCTCGATATTTATGTAAAAGAAGGTGCCGGTGCATTTGTTTGTGGTGAGGAAACCGCTTTAATTGCCTCGGTAGAAGGTGAGCGTGGAATGCCTCGCAAACGTCCTCCATTTCCTGCGGAAGCAGGGCTATGGAAAAAGCCTACCAATATTAATAATGTGGAAACCTTTGCCAATATTCCCTATATCGTATTGAATGGGGCGGAGGCTTATAATAAATACGGAACCGAAAAAAGTAAAGGAACAAAAGTATTTGCTCTAACGGGGAAAATACGACATGGCGGCCTTGTAGAAGTGCCCATGGGTATTTCTATTCGTGAGATTATTTTTGGACTGGGTGGTGGAATTCAGGATGATAAGAAATTCAAAGCCGTACAATTGGGTGGCCCATCTGGTGGTTGTATTCCTGAGCATTTATTGGATACCCCTGTTGATTACGATTCAGTAAATGCCACAGGTGCCATTATGGGTTCCGGTGGAATGGTGGTAATGGACGAAACCACTTGTATGGTGGATATGGCGCGTTTCTTCCTTAATTTTACACAAGAAGAGAGTTGCGGTAAATGTACTTTCTGTCGTTTGGGAACCAAACGAATGCTGGAAATACTTACACGCATTACTGAAGGAAAAGGTGAAGAGGGCGACATTGAAAAATTGGAAGAATTATCGCAGCAAATTAAAGATGGTTCGCTTTGTGGCTTAGGCCAAACAGCACCAAACCCTGTGCTTACGACCCTAAAATATTTCCGTGATGAATATGAAGCCCATATTACCCATAAGAAATGTCCGGCAAAGCATTGTAAGGCATTATTGACTTATGAGATTATTCCGGATATGTGTACGGGATGTACGGTTTGTGCGGTGAAATGTCCAACGAATACCATTTCAGGAGAACGCAAAGAAATACACTTTATCAATCAAGAGGGTTGTATTCAGTGTGGGGAGTGTTTTTCGCGTTGTAAGTTCGATGCCATCAAGGTCTATTAACCTATTTGGCTATAAGAGAACGACAATCTCTTCGTTGGCTTCATTTTAATACTTAGTCATTTACCATAGTAAACTCCTAATTATTAAAATTTCAGCCGCCTCGACCTTAACGTTCTTTATACGCCAAGTCTATAATAATTGTTTTGTATAGAAATACTAAATACTGAAAGAAATGTCAGAAAAAGTAAATATAATATTAAACGGAGAGCATATCACTTGTGAGAAGGGTGAATATGTTTTGAACGTTGCCAAAAAACATGGGGTGGAAATCCCAACATTATGTAATGATCCTCGCTTAGAACCCTTTTCGTCTTGCTTTGTATGCGTGGTGGAAGTGGAAAATATGCGTGGATTGCAGCCTTCATGCTCGACTCGAGCCATGGATGGTATGGTGATTCATACCGATAATGAGAAAGTACGTAAATCGCGCAAATCGGCTTTGGACTTGATTATGAGTAATCATTATGCCGATTGTGTTGCTCCTTGTACCGAAACTTGCCCTGCAGGTGTGGATGTTCAAGGCTATATTTCCTTAATTGATAAAGGTTTATATCGTGAAGCTGTAGCTTTAATTAAAGAGGATAATCCTTTGCCAGCTATATGTGGTCGTGTATGTGTACGACCTTGTGAAGCGGCTTGTAATCGGAATTATATGGACGAAGGCGCTCCTGTGGGAATCGATTATATGAAACGCTTTGTTTCGGATTGGGATTTGAATTCAGGAAATCCTTATTTGCCGGAATGCGAACCCTCAACGGGGAAGAAAGTAGCTATTATTGGTGCGGGTCCCGGTGGGCTTTCGGCGGCATCTTTCCTTTCTCGAAAAGGACACCAATGTGATATTTTTGAAGCTGCTCCCGAGCCAGGTGGTTGGTTGCGCTATGGTATTCCAGAGTATCGTTTGCCCAACGATTTATTGCAGCAGGAAATCAAAACCGTTACCGATTTAGGTGCGAAAATTTATTGCAATAAAAAACTAGGTGAAAATATTCATTTTAAGGATTTACAAGAAGAATATGATAGTGTTATTCTGGCTATTGGTTCGCAAAAAGGAACTCTAGTTGGTGTAAAAGGGGATGAAGCTCAAGGTGTTTTCTCGGGTATTAATTTCCTTAAGAATTTAGAGATTACTAAAAAGAAACCCAATTTTAAGGGTAAGAAGGTGATTGTTGTGGGTGGTGGAAATACCGCCATGGACTGTTGTCGTACTGCCATTCGCTTGGGAAGTACCGATGTGAAAGTGGTTTATCGTCGTACCGAAAAGGAAATGCCAGCCAATCCTATTGAAATTCATGAATCGAAATTGGAAGGGGTGGAATATTTATTCCTAAACAATCCGATACAAATAAACCAAGATGAAAAAGGAGAACTTAAATCAGTTACCTTAATCAAAATGGAATTGGGTGAACCAGATGCCAGTGGTCGTCGTCGCCCGATACCCATCGAAGGTTCAGAATATGAGGTTGAGGCCGATTATGTATTGGCTGCCATTGGTCAGAAAACCGATGTGCATTTTATCGAAGATGTGAATTCTGTGGCCAAAGAAGGGAAATTGGAAGTGAATAAATGGGGTGATATTCAGGCTGATCCTGAAACTTTGCAAACGGGTATTCCTTATCTGTTTGCTGCCGGTGATGGGGTTACGGGTGCTGCAACTATTATTGAAGCCATTGCACAAGCCAAGAAAGCTTCTCACTCATGCCATTTGTATTTATCAGGCGAAAAAGTTGTTCCTGAACATAAAACCTTTATTAGTCAACGCTCTAATTTCAATAATTTCCATAACGATCATTTTAAGCAAAGCTATGCACAACAGAAGCGCATCGATATGCCTGTAATGGATGAGTCGAATCGGGTGAATTTTGAAGAAGTGGAACTGGGCTATTCTGAGGAAATGTGTAGAACGGAGGCCTCGCGCTGTTTGGAATGTGGTTGTGGTGAGTTCTTCGATTGCGATTTGCAGAAATATGCTGATGAATATGAAGCCGATCAGAAGAAATATGCCGGTGACTTTAATGAGTATCAAGTGGATTTCTCTCATCCCTATATCGAGATAGACAATAATAAATGTATTCTTTGTTCACGCTGTATTCGTGTTTGTGATGAGTTGGTTGGTGCCAATGCCTTGGGTTTGGTAAATCGTGGTTTTGCTACCTATGTCGCTCCAAGTTTGGGTGCATCGCTTACCGAAACCAATTGCGAAAGCTGCGGACTTTGTATCGATACTTGTCCAACAGGAGCCATGCGCGAGA
>QNXT01000088.1 GCA_003973505.1 Bacteroidota bacterium | reverse complement strand
AGTAGTAAAATTTGGCGTACTGCCCCAGGAATGGAAAATGGTGGCGAAGAGGGGCAAAGAGGTATTGATATGGCTCCTGTAAATCCACATACCACCAGTGCTAAGCCGCGAACTTGTGCATCTTGCCATACCGACCCCAAAGCATTGGGTTATGGAATAGACGATGGTAAATATATGAATGGCTATGAGAAAGATGGTTTTGTGGGAATGCGCACAGCCACAGGTGAATTGATTGCTGATGAGGTGCAAGTTCAATTTCAAAAGGTTGATGATTTTCCATTCGATTTATCACAGATTGTCACTCGTGACGATAAACAAATTCAAACGGTAGGTCATCATTGGCCAGCGTCCAATCCTCTGCCAAAAGCCACTCGCGATAAAATGGAACGGGTAGGCACTTGCATGGCTTGTCATGAGGATATTCCCAATGGAAGTATGCCTATCTCAGCTTTAACGGCCGCTGCCGAAAAGTTGGGAATGAAGCCCTTAACCGATAAAGAGCATGCTGCTCTTATTAATCGTGATATCAATATGGCCGCTTGGGTTCAAGTGCTGATTCCGATAATCATTGCTTTGATTCTGATTATTGTCTTTATCCGTATTCGAAAGAAAAGGAAGCACCGAAATCGTAATTCCTATCTTACGTAAATAGATGAGATTTTTTTATTATATTTGATACGGTATAAAGTCCTTTGTTAGAAGAATTTAATTAAACTGATAAAAATGAAATTAATATCTCTTGTTTTGTTTATCTCAGGCACAGCTATGGGGAGTGCTTGGAGATCCAATGAATAATTCATCAAACAAAGGGCTTATTTTTCATACGACCAATGAGGGTACTGATATGCAAACTGCATATCAATTCAAAACAGGAAATAATGGATATTTCCCTACTACTTTGGTTGAGGAAAGCCCAAATGTTGTGATTGGGACGACTGCCAAAGGAGGTTTCTATAAATGTGGGGTCATATTCAGATTTAATATTCTAACTGGAGCCTACGATAAGTTGGTCGATTTTAAGGGTATTGACGGTGATGGGGGCTCAAACACTTTGGTATTGGCACCCAATGGGAAATATTACGGCAGTACACCCAAAGGGGGTGTTAATTATACGGGAAATATATTTGAATTTGACCCTTCAAATGATTCAATTATACGAATTGTTGGTTTTTATGGGCCAAATGGTAAAGGGCAAAGTAGCCCGCTTTTGATCATTGATACCATGCTCTATGGATTTTCATCGGGTGGAGGTAATCATAATAGAGGCGTGCTTTTTAAGGTAAATCTAAATACAAAGGTTTATACAAAATTATTCGACTTCTCAGAAAACTATGGAAGCTATCCCTTTGGGAAATTAGTTCATTCTAATTCAGGTTCAATATATGGAATGTGCTCAAGTGGAGGGGTAAACAACAGAGGGATTATTTTTCGACTTGACCCCTCTACGGATTCTGTTTTTACAGATTATAGTTTTCTGTATCAGTCGAATATTAAAAGCCCTTTTGGAGATGTGGAAATGATAAATTCGGGGGAAATGATTAGTATGACCGTTGACGGTTCGTCGTATAAACTATTTCAATACGACCCAATCTCAAAACAATGTTCAATCCTTAAAACGCTACCCGTATCATCCACCGCAATACAAGAGTTCTATTTTAATGAGATAGATACAAATGTTGTAGGTATTGTGGACCAATATCCCTATGCTGGATATAACTTTTATCTAAAATATGATATTGTACAAGATACTATAATTAATGTTTTTAGTGAGTATAACAAACCTTTTTCAATGATGAATAGGTATCCTATAAAAATAAATAATCAATACCTTTTTTCATTTTCGTATGGATCAAGTGGAGATTACGGTTCCATTGCCATCACAAATGCTTATCAAGATTCCTTGGATGTATTGAAAGAGTTTACCGATTCGTTACCGAAAATGCCTATCGGAGCACTTCTTTACCATTCTAATGGAAGTTTTATTGGGGTAAGTACCCATGGGGGTGTTCATGACGGCGATTTTTATGCTTATAATGGAGGAGTTATTTATTCTTATAATCCATCGAGTAATAAGTTAAAGCCGCTTTTCAATTTTCCAATAAAGCTTGATAGTGCGCATATTGCATCTGTTCCTGATGGGAATTTAGTGGAATTGTCGTCAGGAGATTTTTTAGGTACTACCCGGTCTTATGGAGGAGTAGCGTTTAAGAGTATTATTTATGAGTATAATTACACTTTAGACTCCGTAATTGTACATGAGGAATTTGAAACTGACCCATCAAGAACAATCAATAGAATATGCCTTACACCCATTGGTAATGATCGGTTTTTGGGAACCGTTGAAAATACAGTTAATAAGCCTAATGGAGCACTATTTCTATATGATTTTAATTTGGATACAACTATTTTTATTCATGTTTTTAGTGGTGGTAATGATGGGAAATATCCAAGGTCAAAGATGACTGAAGTTGAGCCAGGAATGTTTGTTGGCTCCACCTTGGGGAGTATTTACAAATACGATATAAATACCGCAACTTACACTTCAGTGCCTACGAGTGGGACTGATGCATATTATATTGGTGGTGATTTAGCTGTTGATGCCAATAAATATATTTATGGCATTACTTGCGATGGTTATCAAGTGCATATTGTTCGCTTTACAGATCAACTCGATTCCATAACTTATGTTTGTAATTTTGATACCGTTCCTGGTTTAGGAATAACCTACTTTGGAGGTGGTTTTAATTATTCAAATAATGGAAATTTTTATTGCATCGATCAAGGGTCTTTATTGGAATATAATCCAATCTTGAATAAATTAACGCAAAAGTCTGTTTATTATCCTGCGTCAACAGGTTACTTAACCTTAGCTCCTACTTCACTTGGATTTGAATCAATACCTAAAGCAAAAAGTTTGATTAGTGTAATTCCGAATCCTGCAGATAATTACATTATGATAAAATCAGACATTAATATTACCTATGTAAATATTTATAATTCTGAAGGAAAGCTTGTTTTACATAAAGAAACCAGCCCTCAATCTTTGCCTATAGATATAAGTATATTTAAGTCAGGTCTCTATTTATTAGAGGCTACTACCGAAAAAAGCGGTGTTCAGTATTCTAAGTTTATTAAGAAATAAAAAGTTTTTAAACGCCTATTGCCTAATCACCTTTATGGTTTCAACACTATTTTCCGTTGTTAACCTCAAGAAATAAACTCCTTTACTAAGTCGCGACATATCAATAATATATCTTTGATTTTCCTTTTGAAAATTGAGTTTATACTCTTTTCCTAACTGACTAAAAGCTACTGCTCCTACAATTTTACCTGTTGATTCCACAAACAATTCATTGCTCACAGGATTAGGATATGCATGAATACTTTCGGAGGTATTGTGTATAACACGAATATCAGAATGTGTAAACTTTCCATCAAAATCAGTTTGTGTTAAACGATAGTAGGATGTTCCAGGTAGAGGATTCATATCATATACCTTGTAATTTTGAATCTCATTTGAATTCCCTTGTCCTTTTACCTTTGTAATCACTTCCCATTGATTGGCATCGGAAGAACGCTCAACACTAAAGAAATCGTTATTGGTTTCTGAGGCAGTAGTCCAGCTTAGTTCCACTTTTTTATCTACCAAGTTGGCATCAAACTTCAAAAGCTCGATGGGCAGTGGAGAATTCGTTTTATCAATAGTTCCTAAAGCATAATAACCATCACCATTAGTCAAGCTAACGGCATTAAACACAACTTGTGATGAAGATATGGAACTAGCCGATGTTACAACTGCCCAATTTCCACTTGTTCCCGAACGGTAAAGCAGTTTATAATTTGAAGCCGTTCCAGTAGGAGATGAAGCGCTATTCATTTCAGCTTCTGTAAAATCAAAGGTCAAATTAACAGAGATGGTACTTCCGGCATCCGTAATATCAAAATACCAGTCGCGAGCCCATCTTTCTTGAATGCTTGCAGCTGAAAGTCCGGCATCCTCTGTAGGTGTGTATAGCTGAGGAGTTATATGATTATGACCAATCATTAAATAATCGCCATTGCCAAAATTGGCATTCTGCTTTATCCATAAACCACCACTTCCATGAGCTTCGTCATGCATGCCATCCGATTCAGTTCCTATTCCGATTACTTCGAAATCGTAATCGCCTTTAGCAGCATCATCGCCGGCATATTTATCGTTGGCAGTACTTATGTCATATTTAGCAGCTAAATAACTATTTACAATATTACGAAGTGTTGTTGGTAACACAAAGTTGTATAAAATAATCTCTGTAAAATCACCTGCATGTGCTTGATTACTTGCATAATTGCCATTTATAGCATCCTGTTCAGCAGCAACAGCCAAACAACCGTTTTGTGTAATTGCTCCAGCTGATAATGTATTGGAATATCGTTGTGTTCCATTTGTATATAGAATGCAGGCATCATCTGAATTTTGCCAAGTATGCTGCACAATATTCCATGTATTTGTCGAAATACTAATACCACTACTTCGGTTTGAACTACCTCGAAACATTGCAACATTAGCACTATTATAAATCAAATAATCATTATCAGAAGCTGAAGATGCATAGGATAATAATCCATCTGTACTTTGCCCGGTACTTTTGTTTACAAATACTGAGGTAATCGCCTGATCTGGAAAATCTGAATAACTATTGTGAATCAAACGGCTATTGCTTTGATAAAAACGCGCCACAGGGAATGTATTAACCACATTGTCATAATAAGCGGGCTGATAAGAACTTGTTGATTGTATAAGGTTGTTTCCATTCCCCGATTGGTCGGCCCATGATGATATTAAATCACCATCAGAGCTGCCAGGAATATCTTCCGCTTTTACCCAAAGTTTCAAATTAGCGGCTTTTCCAACTCCGCCTGGACCATCATAGCCATACGTATCGTCATTTTGGATGGTATAAGTATAGGAAGTATTCGATCCTAAAGTAGCATTTACCGGACTGCTAATTGTAACTACTACAGTCTCATCTATTTCAACTATGGCATCATCAGAAATAGAAAGCGAGATATTGGTCGTCGTATTACCTGCAGTAATCGTTGCCGGACTCGACGAAATGGTATAATCACTACCATTAGTTGCAGTTCCTGATGTACTGAAACTCACATCCACATCTTTACTTGAAACTGCCGATAGCGTTAATTGTAAATTCACACTTGCAGTACTTTCCGACCCTGATGAAGAAGTTGTGGTAAATTGTATGCTTGGTACAGGATCGTCATCATTTATGGTATAGGTAAATGTTTTTGTTGTACCTAAGTTACAATTAGAGGGATTAGATAAGGTGATAATAATAGTTTCATTATCCTCATCCAAAGCATCATTATTAATGCTGATATTAAAACTCCCTGTGGTAGTAGTTCCGGCAGGAAATGTAACTGTACCTGAAGCCAAAGTATAATCTACTCCGCCACCGGTAGCTGTTCCCCCTGTTACACTATAATCAACCGTAGTAGCACTCCCTGCATCAGAGGTATTGATATTAAGCCCTACACTAACACTGGTGGTGCTTTCACTTCCATTGGCCGAAGCGTTATCAAAATTCACTTTTCGCGAATTGTCATTATCAATAATAGTGTAAGTATGTGAATTTTGCGAACCGATATTTATTCCCGAGGAAGGATTACTCAAGCTTACCGTAAATGTTTCGTCTGATTCCTGTGTTGCATCATCACTTACAGTTATAGTAAATGTATTTGAAGTTGAACCTGCAGAAATAGTAAGGGTACTTCCACTTGCTGCGGTATAGTCACTTCCTGCAGTTGCCGTTCCGTCAGCTGTTGTATAATCAACTGTAACAGCACTGGCAGGATTATAATTAAGATCAACTTGTATAGTAGCATTGCTAGACTCCACATCAGAAGAAGCCGCTTCAGCAAATTCAATCGTGGGTTTTATTGCAGCAATACTAACATAATCGCCATCGCTAATACTAATTCCCGTGCGAACATAATCGCTTCCAGAAGCGGTTAACTCATACACTGCGGCTCCGGAAGTAAAATCGCCATCAGCATCAACCATCACAGCATATTTAGTATAGCCACTATTTAATGCCGGTAAATTCGTATTTGATATTTTGAAATCAATAGTTCCCACCGAACCGGTTTCGTCTAAACGCCATTCACGGGCAATCCGTTGAATATTACCCACACTTGGGGCCTCCGTTGCAGTCCAAGATGATATACTACCATTATCATGACCAAATATTAAATATTCTCCATCAGTTGTCATACTCGAAGGATTTTCAATTTGAAGAATTCCCGAAGACATGGCAGCAGTATGTGTATTTGAGGCATCAAATCGGCCAATTCCGGCAACCTCATAGGAATGCGTTCCTTGATAGGCGTAAAAATCATTGGAAATTGTTAAATTATATTTTGCCGCAAGATAATTGGCAATAATTACTTTCTGAGCACTATTCAAATTTGTGTTATAAACAATAATTTCCAAAAAATCACCATCATGTGCTTGAGCAGCATCATAATTTCCATCAATAGCATCTTGCTCGCCAGCAATTGCCAAACAACCTCCGCTTGTAATGCTTGTTCCGGAGGCTAAAGTTCCAGTATAAGCAGAAGATCCATCTTTCCATAAAGCAGTTGCTCCATCCGAGCCTTGCCAGCTTACATTTATAATATGCCAAGCATTATTATTTCCTGAAACAGAACTCAAAACATAGGCCCCTCCTCTAAAAAGACGATAATTAGCCGAATTAAAGATTAAAAAGTCATTATTATTTGATGACGATGCGTATGAGAATGTACCATCATTGTGATCACTATTCTTATTAACCATAAAAACCGTAATGGCTGACGTGGGAAAACTACTAAAACTTGTTTTACGAAGTCGTTCATTTGATGCAAATCGCACTACAGGATAACCGTTCTGTTGATTTGTAATATACAAAGGTTGGTAAGTCGATGAAGGTTGTGTAATGTTATTACTATTACCCGACTGGTCGGTCCAAGACGAAATATTGGTATTATTGGTCTGCCCAATGTCGTTTGATCGCAACCAGAGAACATTGTTAGTACTTGAACCAACTCCCGCAGGGCCTGTTTGACTAAATGAAACAAAAGGGAAAATGAGCAATAGAAAAAAAAGGATTCTTCTTAATAACATAACTTCCTAGATTTGATTATTAATGACTATTTATTGTAATTGAAACTTTAAAAAGTTGTACGTATTAAAATCTATCTTTGTTGCAAGTAAAACGAGCACAATTTTATACATTAAAAAGCCTCACTAAATCCAAAAAAGAAAGTAAAAGTATCTTTCCCAAATCCCATATCGAATCGAAGGTTGGTTTTATGCACTTTATCCACCATAAGTCTAAGACCTCCACCAGCTGTTACGCGGATATGGTCACTTCGGAAATCGGCATAGGTAGGTGCTACCTGACCTACACTTACAAAGGCTGTTGCACCAAGCAACCAAAATAAATGGCGACGAAGCTCAAATTGTCCGTCAACAATCACTTTATCACGATATTGTCCTTCATAATACCCCCGCATTCGATACGAGCCTCCCATCATAGCATAAGAATAGACAGGTAAATCACCAAAATTGGACTCGGTAAAGAGCTGATAAGCAAAAGTGAATTTACCCACAGGGTGATATTTTCGAATATCAAAACGGTAACGGTTGAAAACAAATTTACTACCAAATGCTTTGGAATAGAATTCTGCATCAAATTGAATAAACATTCCTTTAGTCGCATTATAGATATTATCGCGACTATCATATGTTAATAAGCCTCCAATTCCGGAGTTTAATCCTCCGTCATAACCACGATAAACCTCTGGATGATATATGCTATCAAGACTGTATTTAATATTGAATACATTATAATAGCTGTATTTTATTCCAATAAAAAAATTGGGTAAAACCATTCTTTTATAAACGGGGGTTATGTTTAGAAAACTTTTTGTAACCAATGCTGAAGTGTCGGGGTCAATTTCGTTGCCCACGCCCCAAAACTGACGTGGAAATTTTTCCAAACCAAATGTAAGTTCCCCAATATTTCTATTTTCATCCCAGTGAAAATTCGCCGAAACATCCAAATACATTTGACCATTAAATGAGAAGCCTACAATTTCACTTACGGAAGAAGCTTTGGAAATTGTGTCCTTTTTGTTTAAATCAAAAGCATTAAATTTTGCCAAACCAAATACCCAACTTGTCTCGGTACTATACGAAATAATGGGGGCTGGAGCGTACTGCATTACCCGATATACTTTATCGTTAATTCGCACAATATCCTTCATTAAACTATCGCGCTTAGGATGATTCGATGGAGCTTTGATCGTATCCTGAGTGTTTTGTTGAGCATAGGAAACGCTCGATAACAAAATAATAAAAAGAAAGGTGTAGAATAGTTTCAAATTTATTGTTTTAGTTTTGACAAAGATAGAAAAATTGCCAAACTTTTCATTCTGATGATTGTTTGACTTTATGGAGAAATGGAAAAATTAAGCCTGAATTAATTTAATAATCCAGGCTTTAATTGAAATGTTATAAATATGTTATGCAGCTTTTTTGCCCATAAATGTTTTGGTAAATAAGTCGATAAAGATAACGATACCACCAAGCAACATCATTGAATCAGGTAAAATACGGAACCACATCCATCCTTGAACTATATCAAGTGCAGAGTGAACGCGAGTATAATAGTAACCCATTTCAGCTGCAATTTTTGTTTGCTCTAAACCAATCATCAAAGTAGGAATAGCAAATATCAATACTCCGATGGTAAGTAACCAGAATCCAATCTTACTCCATTTGTCGTTCCATTCCCAACCGTTTGCCATGGCATTGGCACGAGAAGTCATATAAAGGAAAGCGATAGAAATAAATCCAAAGGCTCCCAATAATGCAGTATGTGCGTGAGGCATAATTAGGTAAGTACCATGAGAATAATAAGAAATTGTTGGAGTGTTGATTACCATTCCGAAGAATCCGGCACCAATCCAGTTTAATACGGCCGAACCAGCAATCCACATAAATGGAGTGCTAAACTCGTTTACAATACCTTCCGCTTTATGGTCTCTTTGATTTTTCCAAGCTTCAACAATCATCAATGCCAATGGTAATGGTTCAAGAGCTGAGAAGATACCTCCAATGGCAATCCAATACTCATCCAATCCTTGCCAGAAGTAGTGGTGACCCACACCTAAAGTACCCGACATCATAATTAAGAATAGCTCGAAGAACATAACGCGCTCGGCAGTTTTTTGTGAAATTAATCCTAAAGAAACGGTCATAAATGCGATAACTCCTGCAGCAAATAGCTCGAAAGTTAATTCTACCCAAAGGTGAATTACCCACCAACGATAATAATCATCCACAGTAAAGTTAGGCATGATTTTATGAATAGGCATCATACCCGCAATGTATAAGGTAGCAATACCAAATGCCGACCAAATAATGGTTCCAACCAATGGATTATTGGTAGCTGATTTTTTAATAAGTGAAACAATTAATAAGAACCAGAAAACCAGTCCAACCAATAGTCCGATATCCCAAACACGACCCAAGTTTAATAACTCACGACCTTCGTTTCCTAACCAGAACCAAGTATCACGCATTTGACCAGTAGCTCCCATATAAAGTCCTACTACAGAACCTACAGCTACCGTTAGAAGTGCTAACCAAAGAACGTCAACCAACCATGGGAATTTATGATCTTTACCTGCTACCCAAGGGGCAATAAGTAAACCACCAACTAACCAACCCACAGCAACCCAAAGAATTGCTATTTGTGTGTGCATCGAACGTAATACGTTGAAAGGAAGGATGCTTTGTGAGAATATAAAGTCTTGTGTTGGGTCAGCGTAAAGGTGAGCCAAATAAGCTCCTAAAAACATTTGAACTACGAAAAGTAGCGCAACAATAGGAATATATTTTAATAGTTTCTTTTGCGATTTAAACATTTTAGTCACCTTTAATGCAGGTGCTAAATCTTCTTTGCGGTCTTTCTTGAAAAGGTATTCGTAAGAAAGGAAAATTACTAAAATAGTAAGTGCCCATAATATTAAGAACTCCCAAAGCGAAACAATATGATTATTATAAGAAGTATCTTGATCAACTAATGGCTCATGTGGCCAGTTGTTCGACCAAGTGCGCTCTTCACCCACTTTTCCTTCAGTTCCGGGACGAATTGTAGAAGCCACCATTTGCGACCAATCCACAAATGCAGCAATTTTAACAGCCTCGTCTTCGTGAATCACTCCACCAGGGAAAGCACGCGAAGGGTCTCCTTCAACTAACATTTTGGTTAAAGCTTTTACGTTGGCTTTATATGCCTCTGCCGAAGCATCAGTATAAGTCACGCCTTCTTCCAAAAGTTTTGTTTGTTTGTGGAAATCTTCTTTCACTCGCTCTTTTATAGAACCAAGTTCGGTGACACTTAGTTCCTTAGAGGTTTTGCCAAACTTTTCTTTAGCATAATAATCGTAAAGAAATTCAGCGCGATGGTGGAAAAAATCAGTTGTAAAGTCAGGGCCCATATAAGCACCCATTCCCAACATCGTTCCCCAGTCCATTAGGTCAAATTCCTGGAAGTAACCTTTACCTTCAACCACATCGTCGTAGGTGTAAAGTAATTCTCCAGATTGCGATTTCACCTCTTTTGCAATAGGTGGAACCTCTTTCTGTAGGTTGGCAGTGAAATAAATCAATGCCGCAACCATAATGATTGCTATGAACCAAAAGCTTGTATAAAGCCCCTTTTTGCTCATAAACTTGTCAAGTAATGTTTCTTTCATGTCTATTGTTTGTTTGTTAATATTTGTTTTTATTTATTAAATATACTACAACCATGTAGTATATATTTTTCGCAAAATTAAAATTTTAAGACTTTATTACTCTTTAGCTCTGATATCGTTGTCTGCGATAGAAATTGAATCAGTTGTTCTTTTATGGGAGCATAATTCTCATGTAAACTACATGGATTGTCATCACTACAATCGCCAAATCCCAATATGCAACCTTCATATCGATCCATTCCTTCCACGGCATCAATTACTTGTGACAAATAAATGTTATTGGCATTTTTAGCAAAAATATAACCACCATCTCGTCCTTTCATGCTTTTTATAAAACCGTTTTTTGATAAATCTGTCATCAATCGACGTAAATACTTATCAGGAACATCTAAAGACTCGATAAGAAATCGAGCTGAAAATACTTGCATATCAGAGTTTATCATAAAACTCAATATCCGAAGTGCATATTCCGATGTTTTTGAAAGTCTCATAGTTTATTAATATACCACCACTGTATAGTAATTTAATGCAAATGTAGATAAATTTCGGAAAACAGCAATTAATTAAGAATAATTCTATATAATTTAGAATGCACAAAAAAAGCATCACCAAAACGGTGATGCTCAATTTATTGGTTTGTTTACTATCTATAATCCCAATACCTTAGGACCTTGGGTGTAATAAATGTCTTTAGGGATATTTGCTTCAGTAAGGCGGTCAAGGTCAGCTTGTAGTTGTGGACCAATTACACTCCATTTTTCAACAAAAGCTTTAGCGGCTTCATAATTACCATCACCCTGAAGTCGAATAATGTCGATAGTTAAGGCTTTTGAAGCTTCTTGCATTTTTTCAAAATCAACCGTATAAGTTCCATCTTCACCACGAGTAAATGCTCCTTTTTCTAAAAAATAGTTGAAGCGAATCATATTGGCTTTTCCATGGGCACTTGCGGCTCCAAATCGGATAGAACGAAATATACTTGCCATAAATGTTACATAATTATCATGCAAATCGGTGCCTGGTAATTCACCCATTTCAAAAAGTTTTGTAACAAGATATAAACCAAGAATATCAGCTTTTCCTTCTTCAAGTGCGGAATATTGTTCTTTCAATGCCACACGGCAAGTGGTATTAGGGTCAGTGATAACCTTTTTTACACCCATTGCATGCGATACTTCGTGAAACATGGTATTTGCAAAGAATGCCTCAAACTTGATGTTCTTTCTTTGGCTTTCGTTAATTAATACATTCGAAATAGGAACTAATATTTTATCAAACTTAGCCTTCATGGCATTTTTTAATTGAAGTTTGCGCGAACCTTTATTCTTTTGCACTACTTCATCATTTGGAAGGTTGATGGCAA
>QNXT01000280.1 GCA_003973505.1 Bacteroidota bacterium | reverse complement strand
CCTGAAATAGGACAAATTGCAAAACAGCAATTTAATAAACTAAATGCTAAAAACATCGAGCTTATTGTTGGGAATTTTGATGATCAATTGCAACCGCTTTTAGAAAAAACCGATACCGTTGATTTAATTTTTATTGATGGTAATCATACGCAAGAAGCTACACTCCGCTACTTCGAATTAACACTTAATTATTGCCATGATAAAACGATGTTCATCTTTGATGACATATATTGGTCAGAAGGAATGAAACAAGCTTGGTCAACAATAAAGAATCATCCAAAAGTAAGCTTAAGTATGGATTTTTTCTTCCTTGGTGTAGTGTCTGTAAATCCCGATTTTAGCAAAGAAGAATTTTTAATTCGATATTAGGATTTGATGATTTTTGATAAATGATTTTTGAGTTTTGATTTATGATTCTTGAAGTTTGATTTTATACCAACTGATTGCTTTGACACATCAATTATTGATGCCATATAAAAAATATCTATTTCCCCCTCAAGTGTTTTGAATTCAAACAAAAATAAAAATATCAAACTTTAATTTCTATCTTTGTCAAACACACAATTCACTGCAATGGATATTATAGAACTCCAAGATATTAGAAAGTATTTTCAAGTAGGAACGCAAGAAGTAAAAGCACTAAATGGCGTAAGTCTCACGATTCGAAAAAACGAATATGTGGGTTTAATGGGGACTTCAGGCTCTGGCAAATCCACATTAATGAATATTTTAGGCTGCTTGGATACACCCACAGGAGGAAGTTATACTTTGAATAATAAAATCGTAAGTCAATTAAATGACAACGAATTGGCCGAAATACGAAATAAAGAAATTGGCTTTGTATTTCAAACATTTAATCTATTGCCCAGAGCCACAGCATTGGAAAATGTAATGTTACCTTTGATATATGCAGGCTTTACCAAAGAACAACGAATAGAACGAGCCGAAGAAGTTTTAGAGCAAGTACAACTGAGCGACCGAATGCATCATAAGCCAAACGAACTCTCCGGAGGCCAGCGCCAAAGAGTTGCTGTAGCCAGAGCATTAGTAAACAAACCATCCATCATATTAGCTGACGAACCCACAGGAAACCTCGACTCTAAAACATCAATCGAAATTATGGCTCTTTTCGAAGAAATTCACAATTTGGGAAACACGGTAATCATTGTTACTCACGAACCCGATATTGCGGAACATACCCACCGTATCATCAAACTAAAAGATGGACAAATTGCCAACGATCAATTAAACAAAAACATCATTAGCGCCTTAAAACAAACTGTTTAGAAGGTGTATTAATTAAGAATAATATGAGTAAAGAATTTAAAATTTACACCAAAGGAGGCGACCACGGAAAAACTTCGCTAACCGGTGGAACAAGAGTATATAAGTACGACCTACAAGTGGAAGCCTACGGAAGTATCGACGAACTAAAATCCTACATTGGTTTAGTTTACGATTACGCTGATGACTTAATGAGCAAGAAGAATCTTTTACACATCATTGAAAAGCTCTTTATTGCGGAAAGTTTAGTATCAGCAGATTCGGAAAAGTCTTTAAATAAACTCCCCCAACTATCCATTAAAGATGTAGAATTTTTGGAAAAGGAAATTGACCGAATGAACAAATTTTTGTCTCCATTAACGGCCTTTATACTTCCTGGCGGACATCCCATGATATCGCACTGTCATATTGCACGAACTATTTGCCGACGGGCAGAAAGAGCCTGCCTCCGATATGGTGCTACAAAGGATTTACCCGAATTTGTAGGTATGTACCTAAATAGGCTAAGTGATTTCTTATTTGTCTTTGCACGCTACTCAGCGCATAAGCTCAATGTGGATGAGATTCTTTGGTTACCAGAGAAGAAAAAATAGTCAAAATACCACTATACATAGCTGTTTTTCTGATACTTATAAAAATATTAAAATAATCAATTTTTATCTTGTTTTTTACGTCAAAAAAATTACTTTTGCAGAAGTAATAACATCAAAAAAAAAGATATGTATTGGACATTAGAACTTGCATCAAAATTGGAAGATGCGCCTTGGCCAGCAACGAAAGAAGAGCTTATCGACTTTGCGTTACGATCAGGTGCCCCAATGGAAATTATTGAGAATTTGAAAGAAATTGAGGACGAAGGCGAGTCTTATGATACCATCGAAGATCTTTGGCCTGATTACCCCTCAAAAGAGGACTTTTTCTTTCATGAAGATGAATACTAAGTATTCACTTTATAAAATACTATATTAAAGGGACTTTTGTCCCTTTCTTTATTTTTATTCGAATATTAACACTTGAAATATTCGGGTAAACAGAACGTTAAATTATAGAAAATCATAAGGCAAATTGAGCGTTTTAGCTTACTTTTGCGAAAATCAAAAAACACATATCAATATGCTAAATTTTTTTAGTAAGCTTTTCGGTAAAAAATCAGATAGAGACATCAAAGAGGTATTGCCTTATTTGAATAAAATACATGAAGCAGAAAAGAGTATCAAGACGCTTTCAAATGATGAATTAAGAGCAAAAACTGTTGAGTTTAAACAACGTATTGCTGATTATATTTCGAAAGAAGAAAATCAAAAAACAGAATTGCGAAAACAAATTGCCGACAATCCTACAATGGAAATTGACGATAAAGAAGCAATTTGGCAACAAATAGATAAAATTGACGAAAAAATTACCACAAAAATTGAAGAGGTCTTAGATCAAATCTTGCCTGAGGCTTTTGCTGTAGTAAAAGAAACCGCCAGACGATTTACTGAGAATGAAATTATTGAGGTAAGCACAAACGATCACGATCGCGAGTTGGCTACCAAATTCGATAATATCAATATTCTTGGCGACAAAACGCAATATTCCAATTCGTGGACCGCAGGTGGCACAAAGATTACCTGGAATATGATTCACTATGACGTTCAGCTTATTGGTGGCGTGATGTTGCATAAAGGGAAAATTGCGGAGATGGCAACTGGTGAAGGAAAAACCTTGGTGGCGACTCTTCCTGTTTACCTTAATGCCCTACCCGGTCTGGGAGTTCACATGGTAACGGTGAATGATTATCTTGCAAAACGTGACTCGGAATGGATGGGAATGCTCTTTGAGTTTCATGGTTTGAGTGTCGATTGTATCGACAAACATGAACCCAATTCGGAAGCTCGTCGTAAAGCTTATAATTCAGACATTTGCTATGGTACAAATAACGAATATGGTTTCGATTATTTGAGAGATAATATGGCTACCGAGCCTGAAGAGTTAGTGCAACGCAAGCATAATTTCTCCATAGTGGATGAGGTTGACTCCGTATTGATTGACGATGCGCGTACCCCTTTGATTATCTCAGGGCCAACACCTCGTGGCGAGCATCAAATGTTTGACGATTTGAAGCCTTATGTACAGAAGCTCTATGCCGCACAGCGTCAAATGGTGACACGTATTTTGGCTGATGCCAAAAAGCTTATCGCTTCTGATGATAAAGAAAAACAAAAAGAAGGTTACAAATTGCTTTTCAGAGCATATCGTGGTCTGCCTAAAAATAAAGCCTTAATTAAGTTTTTAAGTGAGCCTGGCGTAAAAGCAGCCATGCAAAAAACCGAGAACTTCTATATGGCCGAGCAAAATAAGCATATGCATATCATTGACGATGAGCTTTATTTTGTAATCGAAGAAAAACAAAACTCCATTGACCTTACTGATAAAGGTATCGATATGATTACCGAAATGACGGGTGATGATAAATTCTACATTCTCCCTGATTTGAACCTTGACCTGAAACAGATTGAGGACTCTGACATGTCGGC
This sequence comes from Bacteroidota bacterium, assembly GCA_003973505.1. Next base: position 7,950 of record QNXT01000280.1, on the reverse strand, counting down.
TGATGAAAAAGCCGAGAAAAAAGCAGAGATTCTGAGAGAGTATTCAATGAAGACCGAGCGCGTACATTCAATGAATCAATTATTTAAAGCCTATACCCTATTCGAGAACAATGTGGAGTATGTGGTAATTGATAATAAGATTAAAATTGTTGACGAGCAAACAGGTCGTATCATGGAAGGGCGACGCTATTCAGATGGATTGCATCAAGCTCTTGAAGCCAAAGAAAATGTAAAGATTGAAGCGGCTACTCAAACCTATGCAACTATTACCTTACAGAACTATTTCCGTATGTATAATAAGTTGGCAGGTATGACAGGTACAGCCGAAACTGAAGCTGGTGAGTTTTGGGACATTTACAAATTGGATGTAACGGTAGTTCCCACAAACCGCCCAATTATTCGTGACGATAGAGAAGATAAAGTATATAAAACGGTTCGCGAAAAATATAATGCGGTAATCAATGAAATTGAAGTGCTTACCAAAAAAGGCCGTCCGGTATTAGTGGGTACTACTTCTGTAGAAATATCGGAATTACTGAGCCGTATGCTACGCCAAAAGGGAATCGATCATAATGTACTGAATGCAAAACTTCACCAAAAAGAAGCGGATATTGTTGCTCAGGCAGGGTTGCCAAGTGCGGTTACCATTGCTACCAATATGGCGGGTCGTGGTACAGATATTAAGCTTGCCGAAGGAGTAAAAGAAGCGGGAGGTTTAGCAATTATCGGAACCGAACGTCACGATTCACGTCGTGTCGATCGTCAGTTACGTGGTCGTGCAGGTCGTCAGGGAGATCCAGGATCATCACAATTCTACGTTTCTCTTGAGGACAACCTAATGCGTTTATTTGGCTCCGAAAGAATTGCTTCTATTATGGATAAGCTTGGATTGGAAGAAGGTGAAGTGATTCAACATTCCATGATTTCAAAATCCATTGAACGTGCTCAGAAAAAGGTTGAGGAAAATAACTTTGGTATTCGTAAACGTTTGCTCGAGTACGATGATGTGATGAATACCCAACGTGATGTTATTTATAAAAAACGTCATAATGCTTTATTTGGCGATCGTTTGGCGTTGGACATTTCCAATATGATATATGATACGGTCGAAAGTATTGTATATGAAGCCATGGACCTTCGTAATTTTGAAGAGTTTAATATGGAAATGATTCGAAACCTCGGTATAGAATCACCTATCAAGGAAGATGATTTTTTCAATATGAAAGCCGAAGAGGCTACTCATCGGATTTATGAAATAGCTTATAACACTTATCGTGAAAAGAGTGAACGCATTGCTCGAGAAACATTCCCTGTGATAAAGGATGTATTCGAAAATCAAGGTCAATATAAAAATATAGCCATTCCGATGACTGATGGTATCAAATCAATGGATATTATCACGAATCTTGAAAAAGCATTCAATTCTGAGGGAAAAGAAGTGGTGTTAGCTATTGAGAAAATCGTAACTCTTAAGATTATTGACGATGCCTGGAAAGAGCACCTTCGTGAATTGGACGATTTGAAACAATCGGTACAAAATGCTTCTTATGAGCAAAAAGACCCATTATTGATTTACAAATTCGAATCATTTGAACTGTTTAAGCAAATGATTGATAAAATCAACCGTGATATCGTTTCCTTTATCACAAAGTGCGATTTGCCTGCTAACAAACAAGTTCAAATTGAATCGGTGTTTAAACCCGCAAGTATTGATACCAGCAAATTAAAAACAGGACGTACCGAGATAGGTGCTAACGCTGGTGCTGGCGACCCAAATAAATTTGGACATGATACCCAGGAAAAACAAGTAACTCAACCCATCAGAGTTGAGAAAAAGGTTGGTCGTAACGACCCTTGTCCTTGTGGTAGTGGTAAGAAGTTTAAGCATTGTCACGGACGACAATAAGAGCTTCCTTTATGATATAGAAAAGCCGTGATAATTTAGTTTATCACGGCTTTTTTTGTTTTGTCAATTCATTAAGCTCATCCATATAAAAAAAGTGAGATATGTAAAAGCAAATGCACAAAGAAATAGAATATAATACCTCTTACCCTTTTTAAACATATCATTATTGCTTTCATTAACTGTATTTGCAGGTAGAATGAACAAAAACGGAATTCCCAAAACAAAGAATTTAGCTAAAATTCCATAGTTACTATTTTTAAGGATTTTGTAATGACAAACTAACTTACGAATCGCAAAATACCAAGCAAGAATTACGAATATTACTATAAATCCTAAAAACACTTCATCAATCATCTCACATTTAATTAAAGAAAACGAATCACAAAATCATCAAAATAAGTTACTGCATCAGCCTTGGTCCAAAAACCAACTTTTCCTGCATTGGGGAAGGTGGTATCTTGCACTTTGAATAGCTCATTCCCATTTAAGAATACAGTAAAAATATCATCCTTAACGATGAGTTTCATATTATTCCAGTCGTTACCTAATTTAGGCACATCCACACCATATGTACGCCCCTTTCCCATCAAAGGCAAATCGGTACGCACACCATCTTTCACTTTATAAAGCACTACATTATCCTCCAAAGGATTGGCTCGAACCACATAGTAATTGTTCTTATCTTGATAGCGCCAAATAAATCCTCCACCTTGGTCATGACGACCTGAAACTCCTTTTAAGCGTACACTTAAAGTCATATTTTTCAAATTTATACTATCATTCACCACAGCATTATAATGATGTCCCGGATTGTCGCTATACAATTGCGCCATCACTTTATTCCCCTGGTCATCAATTACTTTCCACTCCGTATCACCCTTACCAATATAGGATTGTATCCAATTCGAAGGCAAGGCATCTTTTTTATAGTTTTCGAAGTTAAAAACAATTTGATTGCTTGCTTGGGTAACTTTAGGAGACTCTTTTAAAGTCCTAACCTCTGGCGTTTGATGGTTTGTTGAATTTGCCGTGCTATTGTCGCAGCTTATAGCTATAAATAAAATCAGCACAGAGGCTGAAATGGAGGTCAATAATGATTTCATAACTTATATTTTAATAAATGATTTAACATATTCATTCGTTGAATTTCGAATGGCATTCAAAGTCCCTGCGACTTCTATTTTCCCTTTATTCATAATCACAATTTGCTCCGAAAAAACCGCATCACGATGGTCGTGGGTTACATAAATCAGGGTAAAAGCGAGCTGCTTTTGGATTTTGTAAAGGTGTTCCAGAATTTGCTCTTTTATCTGAATATCAATATTTGCCATAGGCTCGTCCAGTAACAGAATTTTGGGTTGTAAAACCAAGGCTCTTGAAATGGCAACCATCTGTTTTTGCCCACCCGAAAGCTGATGTGGATACTTTTGTGCTTGGTCAGTTATGCCAAATAAGTCTAATAGTTCCATCACTCGCTGTTCTATATTTTGGGCTTTCCGCTCTTTTAAGCCAAAGGCAATATTATCATAAACACGAAAATGCGGCCAAAGTGCCAAATCTTGAAATACAAAACCCACTTCCCTTTTATGAGGTGGAATAAGCAATTCATTTTGCTGACTAATTACCTGATTATTCATAAGAATTTGGCCTTTATGTGGAATTTCCAAGCCTGCAATAAGTCGTAAAACCGTTGTTTTTCCTGAACCTGACGAGCCCAATATGCAATAGCTTTTCCCCGATTCGAAAATAAAGTTCAAATCCTCAATAAGGGAAACATCGTCGTAGGCAAATCCTATATTTTGAAACTGGAGGCTATGCATGGGCTGATTTCTTAAATATCAATTTAGCTGAAAAGTAAAACAGTATTATAAAACCCAAACTTACTAAAAAATTGATTAGCGTGATGCTTGCAGTAAGGGCTTGTGGTGCATTTGCACTGATGGTGAAAAGTTTAATGGGCATAAGCTCTGTGCCCGGAGGATAAACCATTATTACCGTTCCCAATTCACCTAAACTCAATACAAAAGCCAAAATAAAAGAGGCAATTAAGGAGGGAAATAGCAATGGCAAAGTAATTTTATAAAACCGACGAAAGGGCGAGATACCAATTACTGCTGCAGCTTCCTCCAATGACTTTGGGATTTGACGTAAACCATTTCCCATAATGCGCGAGGCGATAAATGTAAATTGTCCCACATAGGATATCAGGATAATAATCACACTAGCGTATATAAAATTGGTAGCCGGTCGATTGAAGAAACCAATTTCGGCCATACCCAATACGGTGGAAGGAACGATAAAGGTAATGAGCAATAAGGTATTAGGGAAACCGAATGATAAACGTTCTTTCATATAAGCAGCCCAAAGTCCAATCAGGGTAATCAAAATTGCTCCTATAAATGCCAAGGAAATGGAAGGGATAATTGTTGGTGACATTATATTCCAAGCATCGATAAAAGTGAGTTCTTTTCCCGATAGCGATTGAACCAAGAGCATCAATAATGGAAGTAAACTACTGACAACAATCAATACAACAGGAATCCATTTCAGCCATAAAAAGCGATTTGCAAGTTTATAGATTTTATACTCACTACCTCGCGTATCAACGGAAAAGAAGGCAGCATCTTGCAGTTGCCTTCCCTCCCACAACATAAGCAATAAGCTTATCAATAAAAGTATGATCGATTGCCCTGTTGCCAATTGAAAATTATAAAAGGCTGAGAATTGCGTAAATATTTCGGTGGTAAAAGTGCGTAAACCAAAAAAGGCAGGCACAGAGAAATCGCTTAGGCTAAAAATAAAAATCAATACAAAGGATAAGCCCACCGCTGGACGAATCAATGGGAGAATAATTTTTCGCAACATGCGCTCAAATGAAACGGACATTAAACCAGCTTCCTCCACTCCTTTATTGATTTGCCTAAGTGCACTACCAACAATCAGCATAGCCAAAGGTGAGAACACCATAATATGCACCAAAATCATGGCAACAGCTGAATTCAAATCCGAATTATTTCCAAACAAAAAGAAAAGAGCATCTTTCCAAGCCACCGCAAAAATGTATGGCGGAACTAAAAGTGGAATAAGCAGCAAGAGTTTATATAAGCCTGCAAATCTGATTTGAAATTTATATAAAATAAATGCATTTGCTCCTCCTATTATAACGGCAAAGAATGATGCTATAGCTGATAGTAAAAAGCTTTTGCCAATTAGAAGTAAGGTTTGGCTATTGAATAGATGATTGAATCCCTCCACAAATGATAACTGAAGCCAATTGGCAATTAATACCAATAGCGGTACCGCAAGCAGCAAAGCCAAGAGCATTGCTAAAACGATATGTATCGGGGATTTTATTTTTCCTCTATCCATTTTTTAAGCCATCCTTGTATTGCTTCAAGTTTTTTTGTGATATGATTACAATCCACTTTCATGGGTTTTATTTGATCAAGCGAAGGCACATCTTCAGGTGTTTTCACTCCTTTAATTAAAGGCATTTGTGCACAAGAAACAGCAAGCTTGGCTTCCGTTTGTTTGCTAATTAGGTAGTCAATTAGCTGTTTTGCTTCTGCGCTATTTGGCGACTTATCAATCAGACTTACTGCATTGGGAATAATCAATGAACCCAATCCATCTTCCTGCTGATTAAGAAAAATATAATCCACGTCCTCACTTTCTTTTTTAGCCTCAAAAGCATCATCCGTATCGGTAAGACCAAAAGCTATTTCGCCCTTCATTACACGCTTTTTCACATCGCCATTACTTGTAGCAATCACAAGTCCATTGGCCTTCATTTTATTCATCCATTCCTTTGCTGCGGAGTCACCCAAAGCTCCAAAAATGGCAGCAATATGAAATGTCGTGGTTCCAAAAAGGGGATTGGCAATGGCAAATTGGCCTTTATACTTTGGCAAAACAAAGTCCATTATGCCTCGTGGCAAAGAATCAGCTGAAATAAGCTTTCTATTAAAAATCAACACCCGAGCACGGGCACTAAAACCAGTCCATTGATTATCCACATCTCGAAAATAAGCAGGAATACGTGCCGTTGCTTTTGACTGATAGGAAGCTGTTATCCCCTTTTCTTTCAGAATATTATTTCGAAGAGGGTCACCACTCCAAAACACATCGCATTGCGGATTGTTCTTTTCAGCTATCAAGCGATTCAAAACACCCGTAGATTTGGTTTCTTCGGTATCGTAAACTGCTTTAACTTTTATACCCGTTTCTTTTTCGAAGTCTTTTAATATGGGCTCTGAAAATACTTGATCTACGGTGCAATACACAACCACCTCTTTTTGATGTTCACAAGAAGTAAATAATAATGCAAATAGAACTATTAAGCTAAATGGAAATATGTTTTTCATTGCGATCTTCGTTTTCATTCTGGCTTTTGTTTTTAATTGTGGGTAAACGTAATGCGGTTTATTAAATAGGCATTGGTTAAAACCACTACCTAATTATGCAAATTAGACCTTACTCATCACCCCAATCCAAAAGTCGGCGTTCGCCTTCCAGACTACGCAACTCCGAAATCTCCTGTGATACTTCCAATGTTCCCATAAAAAGGCCATCGGCATCGCGTACCGCAAAATAGCGAATCAGTACAAACTTTGGTCCCATCTGAATCCAAAAATTAGCTTCATCTTTTTTACCACTACGAAAAGCTTCTACAATTTGGTCAACCACATGCACACTTTCCGGTGGGTGGCAATTTTGTACTTTACGCCCAATAATGGATTTGGTACGTGGAAAAATTCGGTGCTTAGGCGATGAGAAAAACTTCACCGTATTATCGGCATCTACAAAAGTCATATCCACGGGTAGGTGATTGAAAATCTCCTCCATTTCTTTGGTGGTTACTTGTCCTGTGCTAAGGTTTATTATTCCATTATCAGCCCACAGCTCTGACGCTTCCTCCACAACTATATCTTTATCATTGATATAACCATAACCTATTTCTTTACTATTAACCAGCATTTTATGCAAATCATCTTCGTCAATGGTTTCCAAAATTATAGGAAACAAAACCCTTTCCTCACGAAAGATAATGGTTTTCATATTGAAATACACTTTGGATGAAACCACATTAAATTCTTTCAAATCGAAGTTTTCAGGATTTAATAATTCAATGGTTCTCTTTATATTATTGCGAATATCATCATGAAACGACCACATCAATTTCACACATTGACTATGCTCCCATTTTTGCTCAAGCAAAGGAAACAGCACATTCTCCTTCAATGTATAATGATTCATAAAGGGCAAAAGTGCCTCGAATCCCTTTTTTATACTTGCAAGCAAGTCTGTCGAAAAGTCTTTATTCAACTTTTTGATATCATCTTTCATGGAATCTAAAACAGCAACTGCTTTATCATTATCCACTTTCAGGTAGTGTAAAAAACTATGCTCTTTTATATCGATTGCAGGATAAGACTCAAGGGTTTTATAAAGAATGTTAATCAACTTATTGGAGGCTACTTTTATTTGCTCAATATCATAATTATGATCGAAAAGATAATCAAATGCTCCCAATAAATCACTGGGAATATAGTTTTCGGTCATCATATTATAATCCTTTACCAATTGGGCTCCCTTCTCGCCATTGATAAGGCCAACCATAAATTTGCTAAGGTCTTCGGTACGCTTTTCAGCGTGTTGTGTGAATTTTGACATCTTTTTCTAATTTCTATTTCTTAATTTGTAAAAATAGCGAATAATCGCTTTCTTTAAATCAAAAAATAGCCCACTGAGAATTTCAGCAGGCTATCACTAATTATTAACCTGAGTTCGACGTAAGATTTCACTCACAGAAAGTCAATAGCAGACCAGATTTGCTGCTAAATATCACGAAGTAATAGCGGGCTATTTCGAGTGGTATTTAGTGCGAAGATGGTCTGCTATTGACTTTTTTATATAAATTTCGATAATTAGCCCATATACTTCCCCAAATATACTCGAATTATCTCGATAGTCCATCGTATATTTGAGTCGTATATGAACTAATTATCTGAAACTGTGAGCAAAGCTTACATCGAACTCAGGTT
>QNXT01000031.1 GCA_003973505.1 Bacteroidota bacterium | reverse complement strand
ATATCGGATACTTCTAAAACAGATTCATGAGCCCATCCTTCTTCACCACCATGTCCGGTATAATTAATAATGAGTGCACCCGATTCAACTCGGTTTTTTATTGCAGCTTTTACACCTGGGTAGCGTTGTCCTCCCGGAGTGATTATCTGTGGGTATGCATCAAAAAATATTTTATCAATATTATATACAGGATAATTATTCCAAACATAATTTGCTAAATAGTCAGCTTGAATTAAATGGGTGTTGCTATCCTCATCATCTCCAATAAAACAACTAATATTACGCCAATCTGCCAAATTGCTTATTTCACCGTTTCCATTGGAACAACTATTATCATTATCTGCTGAAATGCCTGGTTGAGCATAATACCGAAATATTTTATTCAGAATAGCCCGAGCTTGTTCGGTAGTTGATACAGGGAAACGGCCAATACCAATGTCGAGACTGCCAGAAGCATTTGGGCCTTCGTTATCGTCTAATAATCCAAAGAAATCATCTGAAGCAAAGGATGATGTTGGGGATAATGATTGCGAAGATTGAAAAGTCAATAGATAGTTCGTGTTATCGGGAAGTCTGTTTTTTGGATCGTAGGAAGCATCACCAAATAATAGTAGATATTTGGGTTGTAGTTTTGGGTCACCCGCAGCTCTGTCGTAGAGCATTCGCATAAAGTTTCTTAGAGCAGCGATATCTTTGGCTCCAGAAGAGAATTCGTTGAATATAATATTTTGATCTACAGTTAGAATATTCATATTCGAACGAGAAAGATGGAAATCGGCTAACTCTTCTGCTTCTTTTTTAAATTTAGCATTATACACGATTACGTAGTCAATAGCATCCATTTCGTGTAAATCCTGATTGGCTACTTTGCCAACTTTCTCTACCGAATAATATCCCCCGTTTAGTGCAACAAATTGTCGAAGTGAATCGGTATGAATATTAATACTAAGCTTTGAATTGCTGTATGTTGAAGGTATTATAAAGGGATTAGAAGGTTTGGTAACATCCCATATTTGTATATTATTATTTGCATTGCTTAATGTAAATTGGGTAATATTTCCACTACCAATGGTTTCGGTATTTCGAAAGGCCATTTGATTGCCCGACATGATTAATTTTCGAACTACATTTATCTCAAAGTAGTTTAACCAAGCTTGTGAGCTGGAATTAGGCTTTTGATATGAAATGTTTACATTAATTTTAGAACCCGAAGTTTTGAATGTGGTAACATCCGTTGAAGAAATAGCATAGTCTGCCAAATAGTGGTTAATGACCGGACTAAAATAGGAATTCATTTTATGCCCATTAATCTGATATTTTAGTGTACTTGTTGAAAATGAACGTGCAATGGCATTTGCCTTGAAATAAACATCTTCATTGGGGTCAATATTGGGGAAACTATAAGAGAAATTATAGTTTAATATGATATTGAAGTTTTCACCATACCATACGCGCCCACTTTTTATAAGGTTTATTGAATCTTTGTCATGGTAGGCGTAATCAACAAAATTAGTAGCGTTTTTATTTGGGTTTTGACTAACAACCGGAGCTGTTTCTATTCTCTTTCCTCCGCCATTATTATCTACTGTAATAAAATAATAGGCATAGTCATCATATAGGTGTTGACTATGGTAAAAACGCTTTGTTGATTTATTATATTTCCATGGATTTGGACCTTTTCCGTAGAATAGTAGATAGTCGTTTGCGTCAAAAAGACCATTACCATTTTGGTCGTGAACTTCAATGGCATTTTCAATTAAATCATCAGGATAAAATGTAGAGTTCTTCTCAGGAAGCATTCCGCCACCATTGCCATAAACCTTTATGTTATTGATATTTATCCCTATGCTGAATCCCATGGATGTTAAAGCATTTCCGTCAATTTTATATACTCCATCTCTATGAATTCGCACTTTATACCAATCGCCAGTATGGAGTACTGAGTGAGTCGCATAAGTTTTTCCTTTTGTGCCTTTCAATAGGTTGATGCTTTTTTTCTTTATTTCTAAATCGAAGGCAGTGAGTTTTTGAATCTTATTATTTTTTATTCTAAAAGTTTCAACAAAAATATTAGTAGAAAACTTTCCTGCAGATGAAAGCTTTTGTGTTTGTATCGAAAATGCAGTATCCAATTTGTTCAAGGAAGGGAAGATGTTAAGAAAACTATCAGGAACTTCAGTAAACTGAATGTTTTTTAATTGCACCGATATTTCTTCATTTGGATTTACTGCTATTTGTTTAAAAAAGCAGGGTAACTCAGTATATTTCTCACTTCCAATAGCGTTTTCAAAACTTATAATTTTGGATTTTGTGTTTTTATCTCCCACATATTTCAACGAATGCCATTTAAGCTCGATATGTGTTTGAATTTGTTTTTGTGAAAATGTCACAGAAATAAATAATAAAAAGCTTAGAAAAAATAAAAGAAAACCTTTGCTACTCATATAATTAGATTTTTACTATCCCGCAAATATAGCTGTTCCTGTGGCTATAGAGGATACATACAAAGAAACTAAATTAATATTGAAATATTGTATTTACTATTAAATAATAGTTATTTGTAGAATAATAGTCCTGCTTTTTTTTGAGTAGCTCTATTGTAAAAGATTACAGTATTGTTAAATAATATACAAATTAGCTTAATTATGTATTCTTTAGAAGGTCTCGAAAAAAAATCATTTATACGAAAAGAATTTGAATTATATTTGTCATTACAATAACAACAGGAAAAAAGCGTTTCGTTTCCATTATTGCATGGGACATAATGACTGTAACATTTTAAGAATTTAGTAGTATAAGCATCGAATGAATAAGGTTTTTTGTAATCATTCTTAATTAGCAAATAAGAGGTAATGGTTAAAACAAAAAATCGTATTATTGTGTTTTGAATTTAAGAATAGGTAATGGTAAAAAAACTCAAATATTTATTTCTTTTTATTTTTATAAGTGCCTTATCCATAGGTGTAAAAGCTCAGGATCCGCACTTTTCTCAATTTTTCGCTAATCCGATATATTTGAATCCTGCTTTCGCTGGTTCAAAGGTTTGCCCAAGATTGGTAATGAATTATCGAAATCAATGGCCATCCATTCCGGGGTCTTATGTTACATATAATGCAAGTTTCGATATGCATTTTAATGCCCTATCAGGTGGACTTGGTGTAATAGTTCAGGCTGACCGTGCTGGGGAAGGCGTTTTGAATACACAAACTGCAGCTTTGATTTATTCAGTAAGAATAGCCTTAAGTAAGGAATGGTTTATTAAAGTTGGAGCACAAGCGGGTTTTATTCAAAAAAGTATTGATTGGGATCGCTTGACTTTTGGAGATCAGATTGACCCTAAGTGGGGTTTTACTAATAAAACAAATGAACTACGTATTGATGATGGTAATCGTATGGATTTTGATGTTGCATCAGGATTGTTGATTTATAGTCGTCAATTTTTTGGAGGTGTAGCTGTGCATCATATGGTTCCTGCTAATATTTCGTTTACCGAAGATAAAGGAGGCGAAAGTTATTTGGATATGAAGATTACAGGACATGTGGGTTATATGATTCCATTGGGAACAAGTGGAAAAAGATATCGTGCAGGTGATCCTACAATTTCTCCAAATATTGTATATATGCAGCAAGGTGCATTTCATCAATTGAATTGGGGAGCCTATTTTAAGAAGGAGCCAATGATTTTTGGATTGTGGTATCGTCACTTCTTTGAAGGTTCTGATGCTGTAATTGTACAACTAGGTTTTGAGTATAATAAATTTAAATTTGGATATAGTTATGATATAACGGTTTCGCAATTAGGCGGAGCTTCGGGAGGTGCTCATGAGTTCTCTTTTGCCTTGGATTTCAATTGTCCAGTAAAAAAGGCCAGAGTTCATGAAATAAATTGCCCTTCTTTTTAGTTATATACATTAATACGAATAAATAATAATGATTATGATAAAGCAAAGACAATTGTTTAAGTTATTCATCCTCTCTTTGGGGGTCGTTTTTTTTGCATCATGTAGTAAAGATGTTTCTAATACTACAGGTTGGGCATATAACGATACTAAAAATGGTGGTTTTGAAGTAGCTCCATTTGTGGAACAAGAAACAGGACCTGGTTTGGTTCTTATTGAAGGTGGAACTTTTGTGATGGGACGTACTGAGCAGGATCCTATGTTTAGACACGATAACTTGGCTCGCCGTGTATCTGTAAATTCATTCTATCTTGATCAAACAGAAGTTCGAAATGTGGATTATTTGGAATATTTATATTGGTTGAACCGTGTATTCGGTGTTGATTACCCAAGAATTATCCAAAAAGCTTTACCAGATACTTTGGTATGGCGTGAGAAATTAGGTTATAATGAACCAATGGTGAACTTCTATTTGCGTCACCCTGCATATCGCGATTATCCTGTAGTTGGTGTAAACTGGTTGCAAGCACGCGATTATTGTAATTGGCGTTCTGACCGTGTGAATGAATATTTATTGGTAGAATACGGTATTTTGAAGCATTATCCACAACAGGTAAATGATGACCATTTTAATACAGATGCTTATTTGGCAAATCAATATGAGGGTGATAAAACAAAACACCAGCTTCAGGACTTAAGTCCTAATGGAGATGAGCGTAGAGTTCGTATGGAAGATGGAATCTTCTTGCCTAAATACCGTTTGCCTACAGAAGCTGAGTGGGAGTTTGCTGCCTTAGGATTAATTGGAAATACAATCTACGAACGAATTGTTGAACGTCGTTTGTATCCATGGAATGGTCATGTTCTTCGTACCGACGACAAGCATAACTATGGTGATATGGTTGCAAACTTTAAGCGTGGTCGTGGAGATTATATGGGTATTGCAGGTAATTTGAATGATGCTGCAGCTTATACGGCTCCTGTTTATTCATATTGGCCAAATGATTATGGTCTTTATAATATGGCCGGAAACGTTTCGGAATGGGTAATGGATGTTTATCGTCCTTTATCATTTGAAGATGTAAATGATATGTCTTCTTTCCGTGGTAATGTATATAAAACATTTGTTCGTGATAATGATGGTGCAATCGAAGCTAAGTTAGATTATATCTTATTCGATTACGAAGGTATTCAAGAATGGTTAGTTGGTTCGGATGAGAATCCAAATAGTTTCAAAAAGAATTTGGGACAAGATATTAATCCAGAGGAAGCTCAATTGATTGATAAATTGGAAGTACATATTAAGAAGGCTATTGAACTTAACAATAAGCGTAAATTCGACGAGGCTTCTGATGAGATTATTCTTGCGATGGATGAGATTAGTGGAGCTCCTGATGAGGTAGAAATTGCTAACGAATTATATAAAGGTTTTTCTGATTTTATTATCGCTGAACCAGGTGAATTACGCCAAAGAGAAGTAACTATTGAGGAGAACCTTGAGCGTCGTAATTATCGTAAAGCTAATAATATTAACTATCTCGATGGTGATTATGCGAGTACTTACGATGATACAAAATGGGATGATTGGAAGGATGATAATGGCTCGAAAGAAATGTATGATTATTCTAATACAACAATGATTAACGATAAAGCACGTGTTTATAAAGGTGGTTCATGGAAAGATGGAGCATATTGGTTAAGTCCTGGAACACGTCGTTTCTTAGATGAGCGTCAGTCAACTTCTACTATCGGTTTCCGTTGTGCTATGACTCGTGTGGGAAGTCCTATTGGAAACTATTAATCTTTGATTATTTGAAAATATTTAAGCCTCCTTTTTGGGAGGCTTTTTTTATGCTCTGGAAATTAGAAAAGCCCAACAGATTTTATTCCGTTGGGCTTTCTATATAATATTTATGCTAAAATGCTATCGCAACTGAGCGTTAAATTCACGTTCCAACGATTTGAATATTTTAGCCATTGATTTATCAATGATTTTATCGTTAAGTGTTTTATTTGGGTCCTGAAGCATAATGCTAATGGCGTAGGATTTTTTATCATCAGGAACTCCTTTGCCTTCATATACATCAAATAAATTAACGCCCTTAAGAAGATTTCTTTCCGAATTTCTAATATTAGTTTCTATGGCAGCAAAACTTACTCCCTTATCAATTAAAAGGGCTAAATCACGACGTACAGCAGGGAATTTAGATATTTCCTGATACTTTGATTTATAGTTTTTGAGGAAACTAAATAGTTTTGTCCAATTGATATCGGCAAAGAATACGTCTTGTTTAATATCAAAAGCGTCACATACTTTCGCGCTTAGTTTTCCAACCGTAGCAAAAGCGTTTCTTTTAAGTTTGAACTCAAGACCATACGAATAGGTTTCATTGGAAAACTCTGCTAAACGAATGTCTTTCAAATTCACACCTAACTTTTGAAGCAATTCCTGAAGAACAGATTTTAAGTCGAAGAAGTTTGTACTGCTTGCATCAACAGCCCAAGTTTCTTTGGTTTTGTTACCACTTAAAAATATCGCAAGATGATTTTCTTGATGATAATGCTCAGTTACATCGTCTGATTCAGGGTTTCCAATATTATATTGATTTCCAAACTCAAAAATCTTAATATCATTCTGCTTAAACTTAATATTACGACTAATTGTTTCCAATCCGCCAAAAAGAAGACTTTGTCTTAGTACATTGAGTTCTGAACTTAAAGGATTAAGGATTTTAACACTTTTATTTTCATCAAAATCACCATTAGTAACATAATAATCCTGCTTAGTAAGTGAGTTGTTCATCATTTCTGAATACGATTTTGCAGTCAAAAATTCAGAAATAAGATTTGTTATTTTATCTACATCAGGCTTATTACTGTATGAAATAGAAGAATGAATCTGATCACTTAGTTCTATCTGATTGTATCCATATATACGCAATACTTCTTCTACAATATCCGCTTCACGAGTTACGTCCACTTTATAAGTTGGAATAATCAATTCCAATCCTTCTTCTGTTTCTTTTTCAATTTCAATATCGAGGTCAGTTAGTATTGATTTAACCATCTCGCGTGGTATTACCTGACCTACCATACGGTCTAATTGCTTATATCTTAAATGGATATTCCATTTTTCTATAGGCTCTTCATATAAATCAAAAATATCCGATGCGATTTTACCACCAGCTATTTCTTTAATAAGCATGGCCGCACGCTTAAGAGCATATATCGTAATATTAGGATCGGCACCTCTCTCGAAACGGAAGGATGCATCCGTTTTTAGATTATGACGTTTTGATGTTTTTCGAACAGCTACCGAGTCGAAATAGGCACTTTCAAGAAAAATGTTTTGAGTAGTATCTTCAACACCAAAGCCTTTGCCGCCAAAAACACCTGCAAAACACATGGCTTCTTTTTCGTTGCAAATCATTAAATCAGCAGCGTCTAATTTATGTTCAGCATCGTCTAAAGTGATAAACTTGGTGCCAGTAGGCATATTTTTTACTATAATTTTCTTGCCCTCTACCTTATCATAATCGAAAGCATGAAGAGGATGACCTGTTTCCATTAAAACATAATTTGTGATGTCCACCACATTGTTAATAGGTCGAAGACCTATGCTTTTAAGTCGGGTTTGTAACCACTCAGGAGATTCTTCAATTTTAACGTCTGAAATGCAAATCCCAGAATAGCGTTTACAATGTTCTTTATTTTCTATTGAAACTTCAATATCAAGACCCTTTTTATCGTCGATATTAAAATCGGATACATCGGGTAAATTCAGTTGAATTTTGTTTTCTGGATAAAAACGATTGATTACAGCTACAAGATCACGAGCACAACCAATATGTGAAGTGGCATCGGCTCTATTTGGAGTTAGCCCTATTTCATAGACCCAATCTTCGGTAATATTAAAATACTTGCTTGCATCTTCGCCTATTTTTGCATCATCAGGAAGAACCATTATCCCATCGTGACTTGAGCCAAGCCCCAATTCATCTTCGGCACAAATCATTCCTTCAGATACTTCACCTCGAATTTTCGATTTCTTAATCTTAAAAGACTCATCGCCATCATACAAAATAGTGCCCACAGTGGCTACTAAAACAGTTTGTCCTGCAGCTACATTTGGTGCTCCACAAACAATTGGGAGAGGCTCGCCTGTTCCTATATCAACGGTTGTAACACTAAGTTTGTCAGCATTTTCATGTTTTTCACATGTCAGAACTTTACCAATTTTAATGCCTTTCAATCCCCCTTTAATGCTTTCAACCTTCTCAAGGCCTTCTACTTCCAATCCACCATCAGTTAATAGTATTGAAAGTTCATTGGGGTCAATATCTATATCAATATACTGTTTTAACCAGCTATAAGAAATCTTCATAATTCAATGTGTTAAATTAGTTTGCAAAAATAGTTAAATATCGGATTGGAAGACTCGTAAAATATGTAAAATAACGATTAAACTTAACTAATAATCCCCCAATTAACTTTGGTTTTTTGAAGCATACTTAAATGTTTACGAATGGGCTTATTTTCTTCTTTGCTTAGCTTAGGATCGTCTTTTAGCAAGGAAGTGGCATCATGACGAGCCGCTTTGAGTATTTTTTCATCTTTTATTAAATCAGCTATTTTTAGAGCAAGGATTCCACTTTGCTGGGTGCCTTGTAAATCTCCTGGGCCACGTAATCGTAAATCGGCTTCTGCAATTTCGAAACCATCGTTGGTACGAACCATGGTTTCAATTCGGGTTTTACCTTCATTGCTTAGTTTATAGCTCGTCATCAGGATACAAAATGATTGATCGGCTCCACGCCCTACACGCCCCCGTAACTGATGCAATTGCGATAATCCAAAGCGTTCAGCATTTTCGATGACCATTACGGATGCATTTGGAACATCAACTCCCACTTCGATAACCGTTGTTGAAACCATTATTTGTGTTTCTCCATTTTTGAAACGATTCATTTCATATTCTTTATCAGCCGCTTTCATTTGTCCATGTACAATGCTTACCTGATATTGGGGTGGGGGAAAGGCTCTTGTGATGCTGTTGTAGCCATCCGTAAGGTCTTTTAAATCCAATGTTTCCGATTCGTTTATCAATGGGTAAACTACATAGATTTGTCTTCCTTCGGCTATTTGCTTTTTCATGAAACCAAATAGAGCAATTCGCTTTGAATCGAAATAATGGAAAGTTTGAATGGGTTTACGGCCTGGAGGAAGCTCGTCAATCACTGAATAATCTAAATCGCCATATAGTGTCATCGCCATCGTTCTAGGTATAGGCGTTGCTGTCATTACTAGAATATGTGGTGGGTATTTATTTTTCTTCCAAAGCTTAGCTCGCTGTTGCACTCCGAATCGATGTTGTTCGTCTATGACAACAAAGCCTAAATTTTTAAATACTACACGATCTTCAATAAGGGCATGTGTTCCTATTAGTATTTGGATTTCTCCATTTTTAAGGTCTTCTAAAAGACGTTTCCTTTTTGCTGTAGTAGTTGAACCGGTCAGGAGCTCCACTCTTATATCCATTCCTTTTAAGAACTTCTGGATACTAACTAAGTGTTGTTGAGCAAGTATTTCAGTGGGTGCCATCAAACTACTTTGGTAATTGTTATCTGCGGCAATTAACATCGACATTAGTGCCACCAATGTTTTTCCACTCCCTACATCCCCTTGTAATAGGCGATTCATGTGGTGCTTTGAAGCAAAATCTTGCCGAATTTCTTTTATTACTCTTTTTTGGGCATTTGTTAGTGTAAAGGGCAGATTTTCTTTATAGAATGTGTTGAAATAATCTCCAACACGTTCAAAATAATAACCAGGCGTTTTATATGTGCGAATAATTTTTTCAACAATTAACCGTAATTGGATAAAAAACAGCTCTTCATATTTGAGTCTTATTTCTGCCTTTTGCTGACTTAATACATCTTGGGGTAAATGAATGGCTACTAAAGCATTTTTCCTTGATAAGAGCTTATAGCTCGTAATAAGTTCTTGGTTTAGGTTTTCCGGGATTATATTTGCTACTTGATTTAGTAAAGTGGCAATTATTTTTTGAATCCCTTTGGTGGTTAAACCGATGGATGCAAGTTTTTCGCTAGAATGATATACGGCTTGCAATTTGGAATTTGTTGTATTTTCTACCTCTAAATCATTTATTTCGGGATGAGTGATATTGATTCTACCATTAAAAAGAGTGGGTTTCCCATATACCACATATTCTTTTTGCTTATTAAATTTATCTTTTATCCATTTTATTCCTTTAAACCAAACTAAATCAATACTTCCCGTTTCATCTACCAATTGCGCAACATATCTTTTTCCACGTCCTTGACCTAATTCTTTCCCGTTTTTTATTACTCCTTTTATTTGAACATTGATACTAAAGTCAGTTAACTCATTAATCTTATAGAATTTACTTCGATCGATATAGCGAAAAGGAAAGTAATAGAGTAGGTCTTCAAATGTTTTTAATCCTAGTTCAGTAAAAAGAATATCAGCGCGCTTGGGCCCAACACCTTTAAGATAGGTTAGAGGAGTTTCCAGAATATTTGCTTGCTGCATTTGATCGATATTGTATTAAATGGATAAACAAAGTTACAAAAAAAGCCTCATCACAAAATAGCAATGAGGCTTGAATTTTATATTATGAAAAGCTTAGTATTCCCAGAGGTTTTGTTCAAATTCACCAATCTCGTTACTAACTCTTTCAGCTTCTAATAGAGCGTCTAATCCTGCTGTATAATCTTTAATATAACGGTCATAAACGTTTTCTTCTTTAGTAATATAACTACTAAACATACGTGTAATAAAAATACCATCAAAGCTTATACGTGCAGCATCATTATGTCTTTGAAAACATTCATGAATAGATAGTGTTGGACGCATGGCTGGGTAGTAGAACCAAAAAACCATAGGTTCATCCTTTTTATCCCATTGGCTAAAAATAGCTTGCTGAGTAAAAGGGTCCACATCTGTCAATGTTGCATAAAGTGGAATTTCAACACCCAAGGCTAAGATACGTACATCAAGTACTGATCGTTGTTTATCAAAGAACCAATCTTCCATCAAACGAATCTTAATAACCTCATTCTTAATGTCACCAAAAAACTTAGTAACAACCGTATCAACCAAGTTACCATTCATATCAATATTAGCTACTGAATCAGATGGTTGAAAATAGTTCATTAGTTCATCATGATCATAAGGTTCACGAAGTTCATAAGATTTATAAATTTTAACAGCATCAGGTCCGATATTCTCAGGATTGGCAACAAACTCATCATAAACAACTTGAATGAAAGATCGTTTTCCTAATGTAGCCGAGTCTAAAGGATAATATAATACTAGATTCTGCTTTTGACGTAAATCTAATGTTCTCCAAATTCGCTTTGACCACATTACATCTGCTTCTCTCAAATAAGATAGATGCGTAGCATCATCTCCTTGAGTGTTTACCTTTTTATAAGCACGTGCACCCAAAACTGGATCCAAAACTTGTGCCTTAGTAAACCCTACAAACATTGTTACTAAAAGAAATATTAAAGCTATTCTTTTCATATTATTAAATATTTAAGCGGCGATTTGTTACGCCCTAATTATCGACCGCTTGTGTATTACATTATTAAATAAGGACGTTTCAAGATTGATTATTCTATTTAATAGTTACAGCAACACCCGCAGCTTGTTTTACTCCGTCAGGTCCCTTTACTTTTACTGAAGATATTTGAACCGTTGTTCCTCTACTTGCTTTTCGAAGAGCCTTCACTACATTACCTGGGAAACGAGGTCCTCTAACATCTTTAAATATTGGAGTCATTCGTGGGCCAGCCATGTAAATTTTATAACTAATTACAGAGTAT
>QNXT01000083.1 GCA_003973505.1 Bacteroidota bacterium | reverse complement strand
AGCAGTAATAATATTTAGTTGAATGATTGTATTGCACATAATTAATACTTGAAATCTGGCAATTCTAAAATCGAAACAGTTCATAAATTAGTGACGAATTGGATTTTGAATATGAGCAAGATTAAATAAAAAACTATTTTAGCTTTATGAAGAAATATTTGTGTATATATAACCCTCAAGCTGGTGGAGGGAAATCGAAGAGTTATTTATCGGAGATTCAATCGCTTTTTAATAAATACAAACTCGATGTAGATATCGTATTTACCGAGTACCCCCGGCATTCGCATAAAATTATCAAAGAGACTGATTTAAGTGGTTATGAAGGAATATTGGTAGCTGGAGGCGATGGAAGTTTTTATAATGTGCTGAATGGTTATATGGCTTTGGAAAATGCACCAAAGATTTCTTTTGGAATATTACCTGTGGGCTCAGGAAATTCACTTTCACGCGATTTGATTGATGGAGCAGCCCCCATTGAAGAGTTTGTTAAGCTTATAAAAGTTGGAAATACAAGAGCTTTTGATATTGCTCAAGTTAAAATGGAAAATGAAACCTTCTACTATGCAAATATGATGGGCTTTGGGTTTATTACTGATGTAAATGGAACGGCATCAAAATTAAAGGCTCTTAAAGCTCAGGCTTATACTTTGGGCGTTTTATATCAAACCATAAAGTTGAACACCTTTGATTTGAAAATTACAGTGGATGGTGAAGTGATGAATATGGATAATGTATTTGTGATTATCTCAAATTCTAAATATACGGGTGGAGATTATTTAATTGCTCCTCGTGCAAAGATTGATGATGGAAAGCTGGATTTGATTATTTTGAATAAGCTGAGTCGCCTAAATCTTTTAAAAACCTTTCCAAAGATTTTTGATGGTAGTCATGTGGATACGCCATTTGTTGACTATATACAAGCTAAAACGATTAAACTTGAAACGAATGTCCCCAAAATATTATCACCTGATGGGGAAGTGTATGGTAAATTTCCTGCAGAAGTAACTTGCATACCGAAAGCCATTGATTTATTTGCATAAAAAAGGCAGTGGGAATTCGATGATTACCACTGCCTTTTATAATTATTACTTATATCTTTTATTTTTTCTTAAAACCAATTTGCGTTTCATCGGCTTTTATCACCTTAGTGTAGAATGCTCCAAAGGCCTCAAAATCTTCAGTAGGAACTACATCATTTTTGAATTTTAGTTCGCGATGAATAATGAGTTTGCTTCCCTCTTTTTGAAATGTCAAAGAATAATCAACATACTCCGAAGTATAGATTTTATTCTTTGGAGTTGAAACCAAATACATTCCTTTTGGAATATTGATAGTAACCGTTTCATCCTGATAATCATCGTTGATATATTTCCAAAATGCCAACGGATATTTACGTTCTTGATCATTCAAAAAGTCCATAGGCTCCTGCTTATAAGTAAATGGAATCTTTAGTAAATATTGATTGTTAAACTCGCTGAATGCGTCATTTACCTCAAATTTACTTACATAATGTACTGAGTCGGCAGTCGTAAATAATGTTGTGTCAAATTGAAGTTCAAGCAGTTTTACTTTTGCAAAATCATCACTGATTGCACGTTGCATCTTTTTCTCTTGCTTTTTCTTTCCTATGTCGCGGTAGGCAGCACGTGTACCTGCTGCATAGTCGCCAAAGTTTATTGCTGTTCTAACGATAGTCATTTTTGAACCATCAAAACTTACCTCATTATTTCTTTTAAAACCATTTGGAACTCTTGTTGGAGCATCTAAAAGGTAAGGCTTAGAGTCTGTATTATTTATCTCCAAAACGAATGATTTTTTCAAATTACGACCCATGGTTGAGAATGGGTTGACATCTGAAGTTAGCTCAACAATATAGTACGTGTCGTCAACATACACCTTGGCAATGGCATGATTGAAACCAATTCCAGGCATTGCCAATTCTTGTTCACCATTATCGCGCGTATTCACCAATACAATTTCAGCTTTATAACCCGCTTCACGACACATTGCCACGAATAAAGTTGATACATCCTTACAATCACCAATTTTTGTATTGATAACTTTGGAAGCTTTTTGAGGAACCAAGCCACTTTGACGGAATGAAACCGAACTATAATGAATATTATGAACTACATAATCATAGATTAAATGAATTTTTTCCTTATCACTTAAATCCTCTTTTCCCTCAAGAAGTTTGTTTGTTACATCCTGCACTTCAAAATCGGACTTGGCTTTTGTTGTGGAAATGTCATAATACCATTTATTGACCCAGTTCCAATCAGGAATAGATGAATAATGAAGTACTTCGCTAAAATCATCGATAGAGGCCATATACTTCTCCGCTTTTAAGCTTTCTTCATCTTTACGATCCCATACATATAATTTGAATTCATCCACATTTGTTACTATGGGTTTCATATCCGAATGCATCATTTTATAATTAAATGGGCGATCTCCTTGAACTAAAATGCTAATTTTCTTCTCATTATATGGATAAAAAATATTGAAATATTCACGACCATTAATCTCTTTTATGCGTTTTCCTGTGTTAGCATATTTATTACGATAAATTAATAATATGGCATCTCCTTCTTCGAGGTTTGTAAATACGATATGTCCCCTTGAAGATTCTGCTTTAAGCTGACTTCCATTCTTTTTCAATACTTCAGCTTTAATGATATCAGCATAGGAACCAACATTATACTCTTTCCAATCGTCGATTCCGGTAGAGTTAAATACTTTAACTAATAGGAAGTTTTGAACTTCTTCACCACCACGTTCATAATACACTGTTTGGGTTTCGTCGTGTATGATTAAACTATTGTCTTCAGGATAATCATCAGCAGTTTCAGATTCTTTATATAAGGCATAAAGATCAGGTTCTCCGAAATAACTAAAAACATCTTTTTTACCAGCATATTTACGATAGATTTTTCGCAAGTCGAATGAATTAGGATCTAGAATAAGTGCTTTTTCAAAATACTCTTCTGCTTCGTCATCATCATTTTCCTTATAAGCTTTTGCAAGTTCTCCAAGATAGTAACCTACGTAAGGAGCATTTTCAATTAACTGTTTGTAATAGTCAATAGCAGCAGTATAATTGTTCATTCCCACATACATTGATGCTATGGTTTCATAATAATTTGGCTCATAGGGTGTATTTGCCAATAGTTTCTTATATATTCCTATGGCTCCATTCATATTACCAACGCTTTGATAATGCTTGGCCATGGTGCTAAAGGCATCTGTGTCATAATTCTTTTTGCTGTATTTTTTTACAAGTGCAAATGCGCCATTGAGATCTTTATAAACTTTTGCATATACAATATACTCCCATTCAACAAAAGTCCATGTATCAGGGTATTTCTTATAGGCTTCATTTATTTTTTTGACAGCTTCATTTATTTTTTCTTCTTTTATTAAAAGGTCAATCTTTTTCGAGTAAACATTTTTATTTGGGCCAAAAATATCCTCTATTTTATCAATAATGCTTGAAGCTTCGTCCCAGTCTTCTTTGTCAAGGGCTTCAGAATACAAAAGCTCTAGTGATAAAGGATTGTTTGGGTCGTTTTTCTTTACTTTTTCCAACTCCAAACTTAGAAGTGTTTTACTATCTTCACGAAGATACACATCCATTAATCCATTGGAAACAAAGGATGATTTAGGAGCTAAGTTTGCAGCTTTTAATAATACCTTACGTGCTTGATATGTCTTATCATTTGCAATATAAGCCTTTGAAAGCATGGTTAATGCTAATAGGTCATTTGGTTTCTTTTCTGCTAATTTTTCAAAATATACTTCGCAAAAATGAGGGATTTCTTCGGACTTAAACTCGGTGTCTTTTTTATAAGGCTTAGGGCTTGCTGATACGCTTAGGTCGGGAATCAATTCGCCTTTACTATCGGTGAATCGCAATAAAAAGTTTACACTATTTACATCTACGCTGCGTCCCAATTGAATAAGAATTCGGTTGTATCCTTTTTTTAATCGTGCTGTAAATATATAGGAATCAATGCCATTATTTCGTTCATCTTCTTCCGAGAAGAGAAGATTATCATTTGTCCATACTTTTACGGAACCTGATACGCCAAGTCGAATTTGAACCTCTTGATCTTTTGGGCTGTTTATAAATGTTTGACTATAAACAATGGAATTAGAAGTATATGCATGGTATCCAGGGTAAATCCATCTTCCCGGACGATAGCGTATCATTTCAAACCATTTTACAGGAGCTCCATTACGGTTTGTAAATTCGTAATCATTTTCGGGATGAGCAATAGGAGCGTATTCTTTATTAAAACCACTTCCAGAGATGTTCTCAAAATTTGCGGCAAGTTGCCAATTCATAATAGCACCTACTTTGGCGAAGTATTCGTCCGCTTTTTTGAAATTTCCTATGGATTTGAAATGGTAGCCCATTAAAGCATTGCATTTAGCCAGCATCGTGGAATTCAGTTTACCTGATTCAATGATATCCTTAAGAAATGAAAGATGAGCCTTATCTTTTTTACCTCTGTCCTTAAATACCTGATCCTCCATGAATAATGCATAAAGAAATGGATTAGGGTCTTGTACTTTTTCGTAGAAACTCTTGAATGCATTAAATGCATCGTCATTGTCTTTATCAATAGTATTTAAAAAACTTAGTGATAGAAATGCATCTTGAGCGGTCTCTGTGTTTTTTGTTGCGTCAATAAACTCGTCGCGTGCTTCGTCTAATTTATTTTCGTTGAAGTATTCCCAAGCTTTTGCGTAATGCCCTTGCGAAAATACTTGAGCTGCTTGAAGGATAAGAACAAAAAGAATGAGTGTTTTTAAGGATAATCTCATGTGTATAATATTTGTTATTTATGTGAAATTTATTTTCTAATGATGTTATTATTAATAATTGCTATGCTAATAAATAAGTGAATGGACACAATCAATGATTGAAAATTATCATGTTTATTTCAAGTTCGATTTGCCATTACTATTTGTAATAAAAGCTGCTAATATAGTAATTAATAGCACAACAGCGACTAAGTGTTTATTTAAGGTCTATTGAAATTTCAAAGTAGTATCTCTCTTTACTTTTTTGCTTTTGTTGAATTTATTGAAAGGCTTTCGACCAAGAATATATTTGTAAGCTCAGCTAGATGGAGTCAAGATTCTTAGTCAGCTGAAAATTCTTGAAGCAATTTTCGATAAGCCGAGAAAATATTTGCTCTTGATACAAAGCCTACATATTTTCCATTGTCAACTACAGGAAGATTATAAATACCTGTGTTTTTAAATTTCGTAATAATACTCGACATGGGTTCATTTGCTTGAATTATAATATCAGGAATAAACATAATGTCTTTAATCTTTGTTTTCTCGTAGAGTTCAGGTTTAAAGATAATCTTTCTAACATCGGGCATGGTAACAACCCCAATAAAGTTATTGTCATCATCAACTACCGGAAAAACATTTCGATTAGAATTCGTAATTGCTTGTACCAAATCACCTAAATTCTGACTGATTTTCACACTTTTAAAATCGGTTTCAATCAAATCATTAAGATCTAAAAGTTTAATAATGTTTTTATCAGCATGATGTGTCATCAAGTGGCCTTTACGAGCTAACTGAACCGTATAAACCGAATTTTTAGCAAAAGTTTTAGTTGTTAAATAAGAAATAGTAGCAACCAACATCAGTGGAACAAATAATTGGTAGCCTCCTGTAATTTCAGCAATCAGGAAAATGGCAGTTAGTGGAGCATGCAAATTCCCAGATATAGTACCTGCCATAGCAACTAATACGAAATTTTCAATCGTTATATCATAGCCTAATAGTTGTGCCCCTAAGGCATATACTAAACCAGTATTTGCTCCAATAAATAGTGTAGGAGCAAATATACCACCTACACCCCCTGCTCCAAAGGTTACAGATGTTGCCACAACTTTTAGCAAGATTACTAGTACAAGGAAAATAATTAAATACTGAGTACCCGAAAATTGATCAAAAAGAATAAAGTCTTGCACATAACTAAAATTTCCAGACAGCGCTTCGTTTATTGCTTCATAGCCCTCTCCATAAAGTGCTGGAAAAAGAAAGATTAAAGCTCCAAGTACAAGTCCGCCTATAAGAAGTCGGTTAAGCCATGACTTTTGTTTGTCGAAAAATTCTTGAAGGTAGATATAAACCTTTGTAAAATAAATTGAAACCAAACCTGTAACAACCCCTAAACCTGCAAACAGAGGCATATCCGACATATTATACAATTCATTCAGTTTGAAGTGGTATAAAACGTCAGGCCCCATTATGTAGTAGGAGGTAAGAACGGCTGATATTGATGCCAAAAGTAAAGGTATAAGTGAAGTAGCTGTCAAATCAATCATAATTACCTCAACAGCAAATACGATGGCAGTAATAGGAGCCTTAAAAATGGCTGACATGGCACCAGCTGAAGCAGCACCAAGTAAAATAACTCGGTATTTATAGGATAAATGAAAAAGGTTTCCATAATAGGAACCATAGGCTGCTCCTGTGGCAACAGTCGGGCCCTCCAACCCAACAGATCCACCAAATCCAACGGTAAAAGCACTGCTGATAATGGATGAAAACATATTATGCTTTTTAATACGGCCTTTATCTTCTGATATCGCATACAATACACTTGGGATGCCATGCCCAATTCCTGAACGTACTACATATTTTGCAAATAGTATTGCAATGAGTAAACCAAATAGGGGGTAAGCGAAATAGGCATAATGCTGAAAACTACGCAGTGTGTCCATTTTTAGCAAATCTTGTATTCCGTGAACGGAATTCTTAATTAACGCTGCAACGATACCTGCTGTGATACCAACGATTATACTAATGATACTCAAAAACTGAGTATCATTAAGGTATTTAGTTCGAATGCGACTAATGTTGTCGATATAATTTTTCATCTATAAAATAGTATTGCAAAAAAACGTGCAAATGTATTAAAATATGCAGTGCATTATGAGAAATCTGAAATTATATTTTTAATAATATTTAGCTTCGTGTCAAGAATGCTATCTGTTTTAGCTTCAACAATTAACCTAAGATAAGGCTCAGTGTTTGAAGGTCTGATATTAAACCACCAATCGGGGAACTCCAATCGATAACCATCAAAATCTAAGAATCGGGTAGGGGACTCTGTTTCTGAAAAATGCTTTCGAACAGCCTCCATAGCTTCTTGTTTTTGTGCAATCTTAAAATTAATTTCTCCAGAATTAGCATAGGTTTTTATGGAAGCAATTAGTTCTGAAACCTTTATATTTTTCTGCTTAAAATCAGCGATAACGTTTAGGATAATAAGCATGGCTAAAATACCGGAATCGGAATAGTAGAAATCCTTAAAATAATAATGTCCAGCCAATTCACCACCCCAAAGAGCATCGAGTTCATGAAGTTTCACAGAGGCAAAAGCACGACCTACTTTCCAGGTGTTCATATTGATATTGCCTTGTTTCACAAGATATTCTTCTACAGCTTTCGAGCTTCTAATATCTTGTAGTACATCAATTGACTCTTCTTTGTTTTTTATAAAATAATGGCCAATAACAGCAATCATAAGGTCTGGTGAGATGAAATTCCCTTTTTCATCAATAAACATCACGCGGTCGGCATCTCCATCGAAAATCACCCCAATATCACTATTGTTCTCAACGACTGCCTTTTGAATATCAACGATATTTTTAGGGTCGAGAGGATTGGCTTCATGATTTGGAAAACTCCCATCCAATTCTTTGAATAGATAATTTGGTTTTGAACCCAATATATTCTCAACGAAAAGTGCAGCCATGCCATTTGAAGTGTCGATGGTAATATTTAGGCTGTTTATCTTCTCTTCAAAATACGTTTTAAGAAAATCTTCATAAACATCGTGTTTATCAAAATCAATTTCAACTCCTTTTGGTTCAGTAATAATAACTTCCCCTTTGATCATTTCTTCAAGCTTATTCAAACCTTTGGCATAGCCTATGGGTGTGGCATTGGGGCCTGAAACTTTCATGCCATTATATTCTTTACCATTATGCGAAGCGGTGATCATTACCGAGGCTTCAAAGTCATATTTTGCAGTAAGGAAATAAACCATAGGTGTGGTTGTTAAACCTGCATTATATACATTAGCTCCGGCATCCATTATGCCGCTGCTTAAAGCTTCGTAGATTTCAGGAGATGAAATTCGTACATCTCTACCAATTAATATCTTTGAAGTATTCATCAGTTTTGGAAGAAAAAAACCGATGCGATAGGCGTCTTCTTTATTGAAGTCCACATTGTAAATGCCACGGATATCGTAAGCATGAAAAGCAGTCATATTATTGAATTATAAGTTTTTTATTGATACTATTGTCATTTGAAATAATACGAACTATATAAATTCCTTTTGAAAATTGATCACTTGAATAGACTTTACGGTAGTTGTTTGATATGTTTTCTTGATAAATAACTCGACCATTTAAGTCAATAATTTGCAAGGAATTATTCTCAGATTTTGTATTAAAGTCAATAGTAAAACTTCCTTTAGTTGGATTGGGATAGATGTTAACATCAGCCTGATTTGTTTTGCTAGTTTCTATTCCCACAAACTGACGAACTGAGTCGGAGTATTCAATAGTAGTTAATAGTCCTCCCATCGAAACAGTTGCTTTTAACACAGGGAAGGGTAGTGATTTTGAATACCATGTGTACTCAGTGTAATTTTGAGGAATCCCCATATTAATACCACCCGAAGAATAAAAAACAGAGTCCATTTGTTGGATTTCAGATTTAATACGAATACACTGAAAACTACCATAGGGAGTTGTTATATTACCCCAACCATCAACATGATTTACTCGCTTTTTCCATTCTTTTACTGTGGCTAATGAAGGAATGCTAATATTCCAATTTGATAAACTTGAATCCTGATTTCCATAAGTCATGGGGAAGCGATAAATAACATCGGAATTCGTAAAACTCACAGGTGTAGGAATCCCATTAACTTCTGCACCATATCCAACTTGTTTGAAGCTGGAACTTGTATTTTTATAAAAATTATATCCGTTTTTAATGGTAATATTTAGCAAATTCATATCGTCGCGCTCACTAGCCAAATTTGATTTAGTGAAAAATACCGCTAAATAGAGTAGGGGGAAGTCACTTTTTCCAATATATCGTTCTACGCGTTGTGATATGGGAGTTAAATTACTAAAGTCCCAAGTATAATTAGGTCCTGTTAGGCTGAAATCATATTGCACGCTTAATGCTTTACTCATTCTGATACTGTCGTCTGAGGAGGGCATATCACCTTTAACAATAGTTATCTGTCCAATAGATGTTAGTGAAATGCTGATTAGGATAAAAAGTAATAGTTGTTTCATAGTAGTTGTTTTTGTTTTGAACAAAGTTAAACATAAATAAATTGCTAAAGCTAAAATAAGACTTGTTCTTACTTTGATACTTTGCAAGAGTGAAGACAAGCTTGAATTTAATTTGGCGTCTTAGCTATTGATTTTGAGCTTTAGTTTTTGTATCTTTGTCTTAATCAATACTTTTAGTTTATACAAATACCCCATATAAAAAATGAAAAATATCGGCTTGATTATTTGTTTAATTGTCTTCATTAGCTTGAAAAGTCAGGTTTCTTTCTCGCAAGAAAAAGTTTCTTCAAAACAGTTCTCAGATTCAACTATAACTTTATATTTGGATTTAGCATTTTATTTTTATAAAAAAAATGTGGATGATTCTGTGGATTATTATTTTCAAAAAATAGGAACTATAGTAAATTATATAATTGAAAATAAGAATACTGTTGATACTCCAAGAATAGTGTTTTTAATAAAATCATTGGACGATGCTAATAATTATTATCAATATAAAAGAGAGTCCTTTGAACAAGTTAATAATTACTTATCTAAGCAGCTACATTTAGCTGAAGTGATTGGTAGAAAAGATTTATTGGCTAAGATAAACCGTCGTTTTGGAATTTCCTATGAAATTATTGGTGATTATAAGCAAGCAATTAAATATTATCGCAAGTCATTGTCATTATCGTTTTCTATTGGAGATAGTCTTCGTGCTGCCTATACTTATATTGGTATTGCAAATATTTATAAAAATTGGGGGCAGAATGATGAGGCTCTTTTAAATTATCGATTAGCCTATGATATTGCAACGGATAAAAAAGATTCCATGTTAATATCAGCTGCCGCTGTGGGGCTTGGAAATGTTTATGGAAAGAAAGATAGTATTCAAACGGCACTATCTTTTTACCAAGAATCCTTAGAACTTGAAAAAGAGTTAAATAATTCCTCAGCAATGGCTCTTGCTCTTAATAATATTGGAGGATCTTATGTTTCTTTGGGACTTTATTCTAAAGCAAAAACTCAATTTTTACGAGCCTTGGTTTGGAGTAAAAAAGCCAATGATAAACTTCGTATAGATCTGATATTGCAAGAATTAGGAGATGTTTATATATCATTGAATGATTTTGATAGTGCATTGGTTTATTTACAAAAAGCTCTTAGACTCTCTCGACAAATTAAGTCCAAAAAAATTGAATTAGCCTGTTTAAATAGTCTGTCAAGATTGGGGAAAGAAAGAGGAGATTTTAAGTCAGCTTACCAATACTTAAATCGATATCAACAGCTGAAAGATTCGGTTTTTAGTGAAGATAAGTTTAAGGAGATATCTCTTTTGGAAACAAAATATAAAACGGCAGAGAAGAATAAGCAAATTCAACTTCAAAAAAAGGAAATTGAAGCACGTAACCTTAAGTTAGAGCAAGAACGCTTAATTCGTTTTGTAATCATTGGGGGATTATTTGTTTTATTTATCATAGCGATATATATGTTTATAATGTATCGTCATAAACGAAGAGCAAATATTTTATTGTCAAAACAAAGGGATGAAATTACGAATCAACGAGATAATATTCAACAGCAAAAGCAACTGATAGAACAAATTCACAGGCAAGTTAGTGAGAGCATTGATTATGCGAAACGTTTACAGCAAGCTGTTTTGCCTGATGAACATATTTTGCATATAAATTTTAACGATTCATTTGTATTGTTTAAGCCGAAAGATAAAGTATCTGGGGATTTCTATTGGTGGTATCATACAGCGGGTGAAACTATTGTTACTGCAGCCGATTGTACAGGACATGGCGTTCCAGGTGCATTTATGAGTATGATGGGTATCACATTTCTTCGGGAAATTATTGTGAAGAATAATGTATTTCAACCCAATCTGGTTTTAACAAATTTACGTAATGAAATTATCAAAGTGTTGGATCAGAAGGGTAGTGCTGGCGAACAGAAAGATGGAATGGATATGGCACTAATAAGAATAAATCATATTCAAAAATCGCTACAGTATGGGGGAGCTTACAATCCTTTATATATTATTAGAAATAATGCACATAAGTTAATACTAAAGGGTGGGGAAGAGCTTCAGCCTATTTCTAAGTATGAAGATTTTTATTTGTTTGAAATAAAAGCTGATAAAATGCCTATTGCCATATATCAGCGAATGAATGATTTTACATTGATTGAATTTACTTTATTGAAAGGGGATAGGGTGTTTATGTTTTCTGATGGTTATGCTGACCAGTTTGGCGGACCAAAAGGAAAAAAACTTAAGTATAAAGCCTTTCGAAATATTCTATTAAAGAGTTCCAAAGTATCTATGTTAGAGCAAAAAGAATTCTTAGAAAAAGCTTTTGAAAATTGGAAAGGCGAAAATTCACAGATAGATGACATTGTTGTGATTGGTATAGAAGTATAATATCTAAATCTAAGTGAAAAACATTTAAAACAAAAAAGCCCCAAGAACGATGTTCAAGGGGCTTAGATAAAGGAGGCGACGACCTACTTTCCCACAACTAAATGCAGTATCATCGGCGCTGGCAGTCTTAACTTCTCTGTTCGGAATGGGAAGAGGTGGACCCTGCCGCCATAGTCACCTAAAGTCTTTATTCGTCGCTA
>QNXT01000103.1 GCA_003973505.1 Bacteroidota bacterium | reverse complement strand
ATCGTGAAGTGATATAAAGACTTTTATCTTTCCTTTTCCATTGCCTATAGCATCTACAGCATTACGAAATAGATTTTCAAAAACCCAAACAATCAATTGCTTATTTAGTCTTAAAATGGGGTCTTCTTTCAGATTGTTAATAAATATATACTCTATTCGCTGTGATGAACGACGTTCCATATATGAAATTACGGATTCGATAATCTCAACAATATTTTCATCATTAAAATCAGGATCGGAGCCAATTTTTGAGAATCGTTCCGAAACAAGCGTCAAACGATCAATATCTTTCGACATTTCGGCTAAACCTTCTTCATTGGGATATTGCATTTTTAGTACTTCTATCCAACCCATTAATGATGATATAGGAGTCCCCAATTGGTGCGCCGTCTCTTTTGCCATTCCGGCCCATACTTTACTCTGTTCGGAGCGTCTGGAGAAGGAAAAAAGGGAATAGCCTAAAATTAAAAATAGGGAAATAACAAAGAAGAAGATTAAGGGGAACCACTTCATTTCTGTTAAAATCTGCGAGTCCTCATAAAAAATATAACAATGTGTTGCACCAGGTAAATCTACAATAATAGGCTCATTATCAGCAACCATTTTGTCAATATGCTGGTGTAGCATTGTACTATCATACACATCTGTAGAATCCAAATTACCTCCATACGAAAGCACCTTTGTTTTGGAACTATCGGTTATGATAACGGGAGTAGATAAACTGGTACTTACCACTTCATTTAGAAACAGATTGGTATAATCGTCTAAGGTTCGTTTTAAGCGATAATATAAGTTTGAGTTTCGGTAGTAGGCATATTGTACTTCATCGCCATATACTTTAATTATAATTGGGGGATAGCTAGTAAAATGCCTTTTGTCGGCAAGACTAAAAAAGCTTGATTCTTTATATTTATTGGTGTTTAATACCGCTTGAATAATATTATTGGTATCAACCACAACCACAGGAATATCTTTATTGCCGGAAACGACTTCCATATAAAAGCTCATCTCATCGTCGAGGCTCGCTTCACCAAGTTTCTTCATGGCTAAGGCCCACAGCTGAATATACCGATGCTCTTTTTCGCGTAAATTTTTGAATAAATGCTCAGTATAGTTTACCAAATCGGCTTTTTGTCCAATGGCTTTTGCCCAAATACGTATTTGGCTTTGCTCTTCACGAGCTAATTTATTTAAAAATCGGTTGGTGTACCATAGCGATACTACGACAATCAATAGGGCAAATACAACTAGAAATAGTTTGCTATTCCTTTTTTTGGAATAAAGATTCATAATGTATTTAGGGTTTTATATCCACTTACGTTTCTTAAAGTAAACTAATAACGAAATAACAATCGCTAACATGATACCACTAACTATAAGAAAAGCAGTAAAATCCTCTGTATATTGTTGAAGGGGTAGATTAATATTCATTCCATACAAACCTGTGATAAAGGTTAATGGTAGTAAAATAGTTGATATAGTGGTTAGTACCTTCATTATTTCGTTGGTACGATTGGCCTGCAGTGAATCAAAGGTGAGCGAAAAACCTTGAATTAATTCCTGATAATCCTCAATCATATCCCACATTTTTTGATAGGAGTCTAAGTTATTACCCCAATAATCTTCCATATCGGGTGTAAAACCACGAATTACTCCAGATTCTACCTTTTGGAAAAGGCGCAACTGAGGTTTGAAAGCCGTATTCAATAGAATCAGGTTTTTTCGGGTAACCGAAATGCGTTCAATGGTTTTTTCTGCCTTATGGTCAAACATCTCCGAGCTAATGTGGTCGAGGTTATCCTCAATCAACTTCATAAGCTTAAAGCTCTCTTTCATAAGATTGTCCAAAATACTATAAAGCAAAACATCACTGGTGTTTGGAAGCTCGTCGATATCGATATCGGCTTCTTTTTGTGTTTTATCAAAAAGCGAACGAATCACCCAATGACTTCCCAAAGTGATAATGTAATGTTCACCCCAGAATATCTTTACTTCCTTGGTTTTTACAAACTTCATTGCTTTATCGAAATAAGGAAAATGAAGAATCAGGAAGCGATAATCATCATAGATGTCAATCTTTGGACGTTGTACTTTCGATTGGCAATCTTCTAGGTCAAGTGGGTGAAAATCATAGTTTTCACGCAAGAATTCAATATTCTCATTATTGGGATATGGAATATGAAGCCATTTAAGATTTCCTAGTTGTAGTTTACCAATCATAGATGCTATTATTTTATGCAAAATTACGTAAGTTTTTGCACAATTTACTTAATCGTGAAAAAAGGGAAAAGGTTACATTAAAAAACGGGCAAAAACATGGGTTTGAATTTTAGAAACATTTATCATATTTATATATGATGAATATATATTAACTTTGTCGAATTATAATACACAGAACAAATCAAGAAAAAGGATAAAATTATGTCAGAACAAAATTCATGCTCCATGCCTATGCAGGTTAAAATACATGGAAAAAGTGAGAGTGCAACAAGAATAAATGTTAGTGCAGGAAAGTTTAATTTAATAATTGACGAGCCCGAACAAATGGGAGGAAGCAATTTGGGGCCAACTCCTGTACAGGTTTTGCTGATGGCTTTGGCAGGCTGCCTTAATGTAACTGCACATGAAGTAGCTAAGCAGCAAAATCTTGGATTAAAATCCTTAAACATCGAAATAGAAGGTGATTTAGATGCCTGTACATTTATGGGCTGTAATGATGTAAATCGTGCAGGATTTGAGGCGATTAAAGTAAATATGAATGCGCAGTTTGAGAAAATGCAGATGCAAGAAACCATTGATAATTGGCTAGCCGAAACAGAGCGACGTTGTCCTGTAACGGATAATATTCGCAGTTTAACGAATATTGAACTGCAGTTGAATTAGGTATTACTCCATAGAGATGAATAAAACACAGTCTTATTCTACTATAATATAGATCTGAGTTTTAACAATCTATATTTCTTTTATGCGAGAGTAAAATGTAAAAATAATTGTTAATAAAATGTTGGCAATTAGAAATAAAGTACTACTTTTGCAGCCCGAAAGAATTTTTTATAAATAGAACATAAATAATTAGAGATGTA
Organism: Bacteroidota bacterium; assembly: GCA_003973505.1. The sequence continues at coordinate 8,910 of QNXT01000103.1, read as the reverse complement.
CGCAATCGTAGAAATCGCTGGTCAACAGTTCAAGGTAGAGAAAGATCAACAGATCTTTGTTCACCGTTTAGAAGGCGAAGAAGGTGCAAGTCTTGATTTTGACAAAGTGCTCTTAATTGAGGACGGAAAAAAAATCAAGGTTGGAACACCCCTTGTTGAGGGTGCAAAAGTTTCCGCAAAAATCCTATCTCACCTAAAAGGTGATAAAGTAATCGTTTTCAAGAAAAAACGCCGTAAGGGGTATAAAGTGAAAAATGGTCACCGTCAGTATTTGACAAAGATTAGTATTGAAAGCATTACAGCTTAAATTAACCAAATTAGAAACCATTAAAATTATTAATTATGGCTCATAAAAAAGGTGCAGGTAGTTCAAAAAACGGTAGAGAATCAGAAAGTAAACGCTTAGGTGTTAAGATTTTCGGTGGTCAAGCAGTTCGCGCAGGTAGTATTATCGTTCGTCAACGCGGAACCACACATCATCCAGCTACTAACGTAGGAATGGGAAAAGATCATACTCTTTATTCATTAGTTGATGGTGTTGTTGAATTCAGAAAGAAAAGAGACAATCGCTCATACGTTTCTGTAGTTGCTTTTGAGGAAACCCCAGCAAACTAATCGCACGTAAAAAACAGTATTTAAAGGCCTATGTCATTCGACATAAGGCCTTTTTTATTTGTATTTATTATCGAGTCAAAACGATAATAAATATGCTGAATTTGTAAATCACTCTTTTTAAAAGAAAACATTTTTACACAATAGTTTTTTTAATGTACATTTGCGCAGTGTAATGCGGTCTGGATTTATCCAGTTAAAAGGGAATCAGGTGTAAATCCTGAACAGTACCCGCTGCTGTAAGCTCTATGAGATTGGTTGTATACCACTGTTAGTCATCCTCGACCGATGGGAAGGTAACCAAGTTAAAAGGAGTAAGTCAGAAGACCTGCCATATTACAATTAATAATAAGCTTTCGGGTTAAAGGCTTGAATAGATGATATTTCACTTATTCATTTTGCCCGTAAGTTTTGAGGAGTTTTTTTAATTATTAACGAGCAATATTGCTCAAAACCTTAAAATTTATATCATATGAACAAAAATTTACTTTTTGCAGCCCTTTTTATAGCGGCTCTTTTTACAACAAATGTACAAGCCCAAACAGTGGCAACATTTGAGGATTTAGGACTCCCTGTCGATTCGTTTTGGAATGGCTCGGATATGAGTGGAGGATTTACAAATGGAAATGCCTTCTTTTCGAACACATACAATAGTACGTATTCATCATGGGGTGGATTTGCTTATTCAAGCAAAAAAGATACGGTTACAGCTGGCTTTGGGAATATGTATTCCAGTGCTAATGGTATGGGTTATAACAACTCAAATACTTATGCCGTAGGATATGTGTCAGCTTATTCTGGTGCAACAAGCATTAAACTTCAAGGCGATGCAAATGGAAAAGTTGTGGATGGTTTTTACATCAACAACAATACCTATGCTTATCAAAGTATGAAAAATGGTGATACTTATGCAAAGAAATTTACATCGCATGATTCTGACTGGTTTATGCTACGTACTTTTGGTTATTTAAATGGTACAGTAACCGACAGTGTGGACTTTTATTTAGCTGATTTCCGATTTGCTGATTCTACCAATGCCTATATTATTAAATCATGGACTTGGGTTGATTTATCTTCTTTAGGAAATGTGGATAGTCTTTCTTTTTCAATGAGTTCATCAGATAATGGAACTTATGGTATGAATACACCTGCTTATTTCTGTATGGATGATTTCACAACAGCGGATGGTGTTGGTTTTGCGTCTTCTACTAATGATCTACAAGTTCGTGTATATCCAAATCCTGTGAGAAATACTTTACATATTAATGTCGCTGATGCTCAAATTCAGCAAATTCGTATTTTCGATATTAGTGGTAAACTTGTGAAAGAAACGACCGTAGCAAACAATACATTAAGCATTAATATAGAAGAATTAAACTCAGGTTTATACCAGCTACAACTTATTACCAACAAAGGTGTTATCAGTAAAAAACTGATAAAACAATAAATTAATACATGAGTTGAGTCTAAGAATCTACCTTTTTAGACCTGGCTTATACAAGTTTCTCGTTTGCCCCAGGCAAACGAGAAACTACTTTATTTTAATTTTAACCATTATGAAAAACAAACTTACCCTAGTCATTTTCTTTTTAATCAGTAGTGTTTATGCTAAAGCACAATATGCACCCGCAGCAGGTCAGCCAGGAAGTACAGCTGTCTATAAAGATTCCAGCATTATTGTTGCGTGGGCCAATCAAGCGACAATCACTCGGGGTTGGCAAAATATTGCCAATCAATCATTGGGTAAAGTAACCATAGGTGATGCAAATTCACCCGTGGGAGCTGCGGATAATAATGTTGTCAGCTTGGGTGATGGGGGTTCTGCTATTTTGCAGTTTGCCAAACCCATAATGAATGGCACCGGACCTGATTTTGCTGTTTTTGAAAACGCTTTTGATGATTACTTTTTAGAATTGGCCTTTGTAGAAGTAAGCTCCGATGGACAAAGATATGTGCGTTTTCCTGCTCATTCACTTACGCAAACAATAACACAAGTGGGCGGTTTTGGGCAATTGCAAACAGTCAAAATCAATAATCTTGCAGGAAAATATAAAGGAGGTTATGGAACACCCTTTGATTTAGAGGAGCTCAAAGATAGTACGGGTTTGGATATAATGCATATTACACATATTAGAATCATTGACGTGGTGGGTAGTATCGACGATGCTTATGCTACTCGTGATACAGCAAATAACAAAATTAATGATCCTTTCCCTACTCCTTTCCCTAGTGGAGGCTTTGATTTAGATGCAATTGCAGTGATGAATTTGGCAACGGATATACATAACCTAAGTTCTAATAATCAAATAGCTATTTACCCTAACCCTACGGAAAATTCACTCACATTTCAATGTGATGAATCGGGTTTTGTAGAAATAATATCCATAAATGGGCAAATACTTTTAAGCCACAGATTTACCAAAGGGAAGACCATTCTTAATTTAAGCTCGCTTGCTAAAGGGGTATATTTATTCAGAATCAATCTCTCTGACCGTATTCTAATTCGTCGAGTACTGAAGAATTAAAAAGAATATCGAATTCTAGGGCAAAGCTATTCTTTGCTTAATCCACGTACCAAATACTCATAATATGCTAGTTATTAGTAGTCCACGAATTACACGAATTAACACGATTTTTGTGTAAGTTCGTGTAATTTGTGGATATTTTATGCCGTTGAGTTTTGAGAAAAGTAATTTATTAGCTCCAAATAAAAAGTATGCGGCAGCTTTATATCGAATTCGGTAATTCAGCTCAAAGAGGGTTTATTGTATTATCTTTGCCAACCTATGAAAAGTCCAAAAGATATAAGCATTGAGGAGTATAATTACGACCTACCTGAAGATAGAATTGCACAATTTCCTGTTGCCAAACGTGACCAAAGCAAGTTGCTTATTGCCAAACAAGATACTGTTCAAGAAACTATTTTTCAGAATATTGCAGATTATCTTCCTGCAGACAGCTTGATTGTATTTAATGATACAAAAGTTATTAGAGCGCGCTTACGATTTAAAAAATCGACGGGTGCAAAAATTGAAATCTTTATTTTAGAGCCCGTTTTACCCACCGCTGAAGTGCAAAATGCTTTTCAAGTTCAGGAGCAATGCACCTGGAAGTGTTTTATTGGAAATGCAAAAAAATGGAAAAAGGATGCGCTCACTTTAGCATTAAACTATCATGGCGAAGAGCTTTTGTTATATGCTAAAAAAGGGGAACCTCAGGGTAATGCACATTTGGTACATTTTTCATGGACTCCAAAGCACTTAACATTTTCGGATATTCTTATGGCAAGTGGTTCCATCCCTTTGCCTCCCTATATGCATCGTGAAACCCAAGACGATGATGTGGAACGCTATCAAACTATTTATGCCAAACATCAAGGTTCGGTAGCAGCACCCACCGCAGGGCTACATTTTACAGATAAGGTAATGGATAGCCTAAATGCAAAAAATATACAGACCGATTTTGTGAGTTTGCACGTGGGAGCCGGTACTTTTAAACCGGTAAGCGGCGAAACTATGGGTGAACACGAAATGCATAGCGAACAGGTGCTAATAAAAAGAGAAACCATTGAAAGTTTATATCGGCATGATTTTCAATCCTTGATTGTTGTGGGAACCACAAGTACGCGGACATTAGAGAGTTTGTATTGGTATGGTGTAAAGCTTGAAAATCAAGTTGATGCTCCTTTTAAGATAAATCAATGGGAACCCTATAATACGACGGGTTTGAAAAATATTAGTCCCAAGCAGTCCTTGAAAAATATACTCGACTATATGGATCGGAAAAAGCTCGACATACTTCAAGGAGAAACTCAAATTATCATTGCGCCTTCCTATCAATTTAAGTTAGTAGATGTATTAATAACCAATTTTCATCAGCCAAAGAGCACATTATTATTATTGGTATCAGCCTTTTACGGATCGCAATGGACTCGCGTTTATGAATATGCACTGAAAAATGATTTTCGTTTTTTGAGTTATGGTGATAGCTGTTTGCTATTTCGCAAATAATGAATATTTGATGCGAATGCTTGAAGTGATATAAAATAAAACTACCCATCATACAGAGAAATTTTACCCTAAAGGTAAATTCTGACGAGGCCGAGTTACCTAAATGTAACTTTTTGCCATCGAGCTCGTCAAAGAATACAAATGCCCAAAATGCACAGAGAATATAGGGATGACAGTTAAGGATTATAACCAATGTGTGGATGATTATGCAGATGCAGTTTATCGTTTTATATTGAAAAATATAAAAGATGAAGATGCTGCGCAGGATGTGGTGCAAGATGCTTTTGCAAAAATGTGGGAGAAGCATGAGGGTGTGGATGGTAAAAAAGCTAAATCCTATTTGTTTACAGCTGCTTACCATACTATGATTGATTTCATTCGTCGTGATAAGAAATTTCACGGAAGTGAATTGGAGATGCAAAAGCAACATTCTTATGAGGTTGGTTATTCCGATTTGCAAGAAGTGCTTCATGAAGCATTGGACACATTGCCCGAAAAACAGAAGGCAGTGCTTCTGCTTCGTGATTATGAGGGCTATAGTTATAAGGAGATTGGAGAAATTGTGGAGCTAAATGAGTCGCAAGTGAAAGTATATATTTATAGAGCCCGAGTGGCTATGAAAAAATATATTGGTTCGATGGAGACGGTAGTTTGATGATTAAAAGCAAATGTTTTGGAATAAAAGAAACAATAAATAAAGAAGAGTAAGAACAATGAATAAAATTAACAAAAGCAATTACGAGGAGTTTATGATAGACTACCTCGATGGTACGCTCTCTGTAGAACGAGAGGCGGAGCTTTTGTTGTTTTTAGAGAATAACCCAACAATAAAAGCGGAGCTCGAGGGTCTTGATGAAATGATTTTGAGTGAAGTGGATGCGGTATTTGAGTGCCGTGATTGTTTGAAGAAATCTATTCTTGACTCTTCATTGGTAAATGATGATAATTTTGAAAACTTTTGTATTGCATCCATTGAAGGCGATTTGAGTGCGTTGGAGGAAGAAAATTTGAAAAATTATCTTCACGATCGCCCAACAAAAAAAGCAATATATAATCAGTATGCTCACTTAAAGTTACAACCTTCAGAAAACCATGTAGTAGGAGAGAAACTATCTCTTTATCACCTTGCTACACAATCCAATGAAACGGTAAATAAAGATAATTATTTGGATTTCGTTATTGCACGAAATGAAGGTGACTTAAATGCATTGCAGATAGAGAATTTGGAATTATTTATTCAAGAAAATCCGCAGTTAGCGAAAGAAATACAAGCTTTTGAGAAACTAAAACTACAATCTGATACATATATTGTTTACGAAGATAAGGCTTCTTTAAAACGCAGAAAAATTGGGTTTGCTCTGCCTTATGCCTGGGTTAATACAGCAGCGGCTTCTGTAGCTATCTTCTTGTTTTTCTATTTTATTATTCCTAACAAGCCTTGGAGCGATGTGAAAAATCAAGATAGCATTTCCACAACTGATACAAGTATTTACCAAGAGGACATAAATATTGAGAATCCAAAAGAACAAGAGCATTATACTATTACTGAGGAAGTTCAGCATAAGCCAAAATCGACTAAAAAAACCACAACAGCAATAAGGAAAAAGTCGATAGCGAAAAATCCAAAACCACAAGTTCGTGAAAATATTGTTATTGCAAGAGTTGCGCCTAAAACTTGTGAAGGAGTTGCAATTTCGAACACGAATTTACCAGTAATAGAGGAACAGAACTTCCCTATAGAAATACTAAAACCTGTAGTTGAAGAAGAAGAAAAAATTGCTGAGGTAAATCAAGAGCGCACTTATGAAGTGAATGGTATTGCGGGTAAAATAATAGCGAAATTAAGTAAAGCCTTTGGCAAGGAAGAAAAGAAAGGTAAAGATCGAGAAAGGTCTAATATCAAGGAACAGCTGATGGCTGTAGCCGATTATGCTGTTGAGGGGTTTAATAGAATGACCGAAGCTGATATTTCACTCCCAAGTAGTCGAAGGGATAAACCTAAAGAATAGCATTCCCAAGCATTCTAACCTTAGATACTAACACCTAAGCCAATATGAAAAACTTGATATTCGGAAAGGGTATAGCTTGCTTTGAATTTCATAAAACCAATTTGGTAGTTTAAGCCCAAATCGAATCGAAAGTGATTATAAGAGCGGTTATAACTATATGGATCAACAATATCTTCCACTCCAACTTTTAAGACATGAGCAGGATCGGCAATATACATCGGATAATTTCCCTTAAGAGCCACAGCCGATGTGGTAATATTATAACCAACACTTCCATAAAGAGTTAAGGATGAAAAATCACGATAGGCAATTAACTGCAAAGGGATTGAGGTAATATCCACATCCATTAACTGATTGTCGTAAGGACCATTATCAGCAGTTAGTTCCAGTCCAATTTTAGTTTCATCAGGCTGAATATCTAAATGATACTTAAGGTTTGTATATTGATAGGCTGCTGATACAGCAAATTTCACCGTCCACTCTTTCATTGCTGGCACGGAAGCCTCCAAATTATGCTGTAAGGATACTCCATAGGAAACATAGTCAACCTCTTTTGTTGTATGAAGGTTTGGTAAAAGATTAAAGTTTAGATGTGTCCCAAATGTATAAATACCAAATGATAAAACGGGAAGAGGCATCAATGGAACGCCAATCCCAGCAGGGGATTCAAATTTAGCTAAAGGAACTTCCTCATAAATAGGGATTCCCACATGAGGTTTATAATAAGTCGTTTTCGTTTCAATATCGATGGTTTCATCACTTCCACTAATACTTTGTGCAATGGTTTTATTAGGGTCGGAAGCATTAAATTCTTCTAAGCCCAAATCATTAATATCAAAACTACGCTGTGATGAAGGTGTAATTGCCGATGAGAAATTTATTCCAAAATTAAAACGTACTTGCTTATCCGAATTCGTGAAATTAATTAATCCATTAGCTGAAGCATCAGCCATTCCACGTTCCAAAGGGGCCAGATAGGCCATAGTGTATTTCTTTGAATCACTTACACTTCCACCTAAAATTAAACTTTTATCCTGTGCATAAACATTGAGGCTTATAAATAAACCCATCAAACCTAAAAAATAACTCTTTGATAAAATCTTCATGTATGCAAAATTAAGGATTATTCTCGCTTGAGAATATGTTTTTATTGCTGCTTGTTCAAATAAACATCTCGATTTTGTCTTCAAAAGAATGGAACTTTCATGGAATTGAAATAGCTTCTTCGAAAAATGACCTTATCTTTACAGTCGAAATAGGGAGATGTGTGTTGGGGAGTTATTTAAGTTACGAGTTACGAGTTACGAGTTACGAGTTGGGAAGTTACGAGTTAATGAGTTATTAAGATAGAAAAGAATGAAAGATCGATTTCAACGACATAAAGATTATATTAGAGAGCATGAGTCGGACTCAAAGAGTCTAGAGCTTTTCAATGCAGCATTGGATTTATTTGCTGAATCTGATGGCCCAAATCGGGTTTGTCCAAAGCGTCCGAAGGAAGTTTGTTTAATAGGGCTTTTAGATTTATTAGTGGATGAGCTGAAAACTTATTCTTCCACTTTAATCTCGGCGGTATTATCGCAAAGTATAAAGACTACCTCTGATATTGAACACTTAAGGCCGTATTATCCCGAGCATATAGTAAATATTGTGGAGGCCTTTTATAATATTCGCAAGTTGAAGTTTGGCAATCTGAAGGGTGATGCTGAAGAGGCTCGATCATTGATTCTTTCGGTGGCGCAAGATATGCGGGCCGTACTTTTGGATATCGGTATTCAAGTTATTAGAACGAGGAATTTCCAAGACCTTAAGGAGTCAAGTATTCGAGATCAAGTTTTTGATTTAATTGAGTTTGTATATATTCCAACGCTGCATCGTTTGGGCTTTTATCAACTAAAATCGGAATTGGAAGACCGTGTGATGGAATATCGCTATCCTGATGTTTACAAAAGCATACAGAAAAAACTAGATGAAGGTGCTGAGGCTCGAAAAAAGCTTATAGCCGAATTTACACAGCCTATTAAAAAAGAGCTCGATGATCATGGAATGAAGTACGTTATCAAGAGTCGTACGAAATCGAAGAATTCCATTTGGACCAAAATGCAGAAGCAAGACATCCCTTTCGAAAAGGTGTTCGATTTATGGGCAGTGCGTATTATCATTGATAGCGAACCTAAAAATGAGAAGGCCGATTGTTGGCATGTTTATTCGGTTTTAACCAATATTTATACTCCCAATTTGAATCGATTACGCGACTGGATTACGGTGCCCAAAGAAAC